>JBDIWM010000025.1 GCA_039638595.1 Atribacterota bacterium | reverse complement strand
CCCACTCATCCATCTCCTCCGTAACGCTGTGGACCATGGTATTGAGTCCCGTGAAGAGCGGATCAATTGTGGAAAATCACCCCGAGGGAGGGTCGTTTTAAAAGCGTATCAGGAGGAGAATTCTGTAGTCATCATGGTTCAGGATGATGGACGTGGTCTGGATACCGGCAAAATCAGGAGTAAGGCGTTGCGGCTCGGAATCGCTTCACAAGAAGAGCTTGACAAGATGAGCGATCGTGAGGTTATGGAATTCATCTTTTATCCGGGTTTTTCGACCAATGACGAGGTTACCAGTGTTTCAGGGCGTGGAGTAGGGATGGATATTGTCCGGAGAAATATGGAGAAAATCAACGGACAAGTGAGTATAGAAAGTGAAGAAGGGAAAGGAACCACATTTTATTTGCGGCTTCCACTCACTCTGGCCATCATTCGGGCACTTCTTGTCAAAGTCGATGGAGGA
Source organism: Atribacterota bacterium (assembly GCA_039638595.1). Lineage (NCBI taxonomy): Bacteria > Pseudomonadati > Atribacterota > Atribacteria > Atribacterales > Candidatus Caldatribacteriaceae > Candidatus Profundicultor > Candidatus Profundicultor thermophilus. Next base: position 28,451 of record JBDIWM010000025.1, on the reverse strand, counting down.
ATCTATTCCATCCCTCTGGCTGATGTGGTGGAAATTGAAAAGGTGAAAAAAGAAGATACCCACTGGGTGAATAAAACCCTGACGGCGCTTTTTCGAGGTCGAGTGCTCACCATGCTGCGTCTAAAGGACCTTTTACAGTCTAGAAAGGCTGAATACTTTGAAGGAGAAACGATACCAGAGATTCTATATACGGTGGTGGTTAATGCAGCCAGAACCATGGCGGGATTGGTGGTGGATGAGATTATTGGGGAACAAGAAATTGTCATTAAATCGCTGGGTTCCTATATCGGTGATGTGCGTGGTTTAAGTGGGGCAACCATTTTAGGAGATGGAAGGGTCTCGCTGATTGTAGATGTACCGAGTTTGCTCTGGAAAAATTTTCAGATGGGAGGTTAAGGAGCTATGCCTGGGCGAATTATGATTGTTGATGACGCCGCTTTTATGCGCATGATGCTGAAAGACATCCTGGTAAAAAATGGATACGAGGTGGTGGCTGAGGCCAGTAATGGCAAGGAGGCCATTTTAAAATATGAGGAGGCAAAGCCGGACCTGGTGACTATGGATATTACCATGCCGGAGATGGATGGGATTGCAGCCGTGAAAGAGATCCGTAAAAAAGACCCGCAGGCTCGTATCATTATGTGCAGCGCCATGGGTCAGCAGGCGATGGTTGTCGATGCAATTCAGGCAGGAGCTCGTGATTTTGTGGTAAAGCCTTTTAAGCCGGATAGAGTGATCGAAGCGATCAAGAAGGTTCTGGGCAACTGAGAAAGGAATGGAAGAGGATTGGGGCAATCTCAGGTTTTTTTTAAGAATTATTCGGCGCCAATGGAGGTTGCTCTTTGTGGCTCTCTGGCAAGTCGAAGAAAAGCGGCTTTTCTACAATGGGATTTCTTTCTATAAGTCGATGCTACTCAAGTGTTTAGAAAAAAACCATCCTGAAAGTGTTCGAGGGTACCTTTTTTCTCGAAACGGGAGGGAAATTGTGCTCCGCACGATGGATATAGCCAAGAACAGTTTCTTCCTCTGGGGAGATTCACCCGAAGAACCCTCTTTGACCTCCCGCCAGCTTGCTCGGATCAAGCGAGGAATCTTACATTGTTTGCAAGTTTCTCCTTTATTTGCTTCTTTTGTGGTGCAATTTCCTTTGGGGTTGATCATTGCTTCCTTAGACGAGGGAAAAATTCTCGATTGGAATCATCGTCTGGAAGTGATCACCGGCTGCTCGAAGAAAGAGGTTCAGGGGAAAACGTTGGCTGAAGTGTTCTTCTTTTCTCCGGAAGAGACTGAAGAGATAAGTCAAAATTTGCTCTTTGGAGAAACGCTATTCCTGCGGAATATCAAAATTACGAACCGCTTTTCGGAGGAGCGCCTACTCAACTTTCATTTCTTTCCCTGGAAAGTGGATACGGTGATTTCAATGGTTGCAATTGTAGAAGACGTTACTGAAAGAGCGCGTTGGGGAGAAAGTGTGCGGCAAATGGAGAAACTTTCCAGCATCGGTCGTTTTATTTCCAGTGTAGCCCACGAAATTAATAACCCCTTGGCTGTAATTTATGGTTATGCTCAGATGCTTTTACCCCGTCTGGAAAAGGGGACCTCTGATTGCGAAACCTGTAAGATTACCAAAAGGGTACTGGAAAAGATTGAGAAGGAAGCGGAACACTGTGGGACACTCATCAAGTACCTGGTTGATTTTTCCCGTCCCATGGTTTTGCAAAAAGAACGGGTTAACCTGAACGAACTTTTAACAGAAAGCCTTGCTTTAGTGGATTTCTATGTAGACGAGAAGAGAAAAATAGAGTTATCTCTTGCCAGGGATTTGCCTCCGGTTTTGGTGGATAGCACTCGTATCAAACAGGTATTTATCAATCTGGCTAAAAACGCTTTTGATGCCATGGAAGAGAAAGGCGGTGTTCTATCGATTACGACCCAGTTTCGGTTGCTTACCCCGAGGCTCCCTTTTTTGGGAGATACAAAAGGGGGAAGGGAACAATTACCCTTTATCGAAGTGGTATTTTCTGATACCGGAAAAGGGATTCCTAAAGAAAAGCTCGGTCGTATTTTTGAGCCGTTCTTTACCACGAAGTCACAGGGTGCCGGGTTAGGTCTTTCTATCTGTTATGGTATTGTGCGGGCCCATCGAGGATTTATGGAAGTTGATTCTGTTGAAGGGAGGGGGACGCAATTTCGGGTGTTTATTCCTGTGGAGGGTGGTGGTGATGTTCAAACCCCGGCTTGATTTGCGTCTCGCCCAGCACCAGAAGATGGTCCCCAAGATGATGGTAGCCAGTGAACTCATGGTGATGAATGTAGTACAACTGGAGGCAAAGCTCAGCCAACTTGTAGAAGAAAACCCTCTTCTTGACTCACAGGAAGATATAGTCTGTTACGGTTGCGGAATAACACTCTCCGGATATCCTGAATTCTGTCCTTCCTGTGGACGCCTGCTTTATGTGAAAGAACGGAAAGAAATTCCTTGGGAGGAGTTCTCATTTGTGGAAACGAAGAGGGGTTGGAAAGACATTTTGCAAGAAGAAGTGGAAACCTTTGTGGAACTGACACCCGGCGAGAGAGAAATTTTCTATACACTTCTTGCTTCTCTTGATGATTCGGGATTTTTGAGAATGGATGTAGCTCGGGCAGCCTTTGCGCTCAAGAGGGGCGAAGAAGAAGTATGGCGCGTTATCGAGAAAGTAAGAGAAGCAGGTTTCCTCGGTTTTGCTTCCTCTGATGCTCTGGAATTTATCTTTCTGCAGATGCAGAAGTTGGGATTGCTGGAAGGTAAAGATTTGAAAACTCTACGCCGTGAAGCGCTTCAGAATCCAGATGTCCTTAAAAAACTGGTTACCCCACATCTTGGGAAGATTTTTCTGTCTCCAGCACAGTTTTTTGAGACTTCCTTAGGGAGAGAACGAGAAGACCTTCAAGGAAGCGAAGAACTGGTGGTGCCGGATGCTGAAATTGTGGAAGTGACAGAGGGTGAATTTGAAGTTATTCTGAATACCCCTCCTTCTCTTCGGTTGAGCATCAACGAGAAACTTGTAGGATTCAGTAAGAGAAAGGATACCATGTCTGCAAAGGATCTGGCTTTTTGGCAGGAAAAACTCCAAGAGGCCAGAGAAATTGTGTCCTGTCTTTCTTATCGTCATCGATTGCTTCTTCAAGTTCTGGAATGCATTGTGGAACAGGAAAAAAAGTTTCTTGTTCATGGTTTTCCATATTTTGTGCCTCTCCGCCAGCGGGATATTGCTCAGACTGTCGGGGTGAGTGTGAGCGCTGTCTGCCAGATTCTGAAAAATAAATACCTGCGGTTTCCAGACGGTGTGGTACGGCATGTAAAGTTCTTTTTCGACGCTTCGTATCCGATTAAAGAGATGATCCGAATTATTTTGAAGGAGGAAAACCCTCTGTATCCTTTTTCTGACGAAGAGATCGTGGCCGAACTGGAAAAAAGGGGATTTTCCATCGCTCGCCGAACGTGTGCTCTCTATCGAGAAGAAATGGGAATTCTTCCTTCCTACTTACGTAAGAGAGTTTCTTCAAGATAATTTTCCTCTCCATTCTGCTTTTTTTTGGCAAATTATTTTATCCTCCGTATGTTGAAATTCGCTTTGGGAGGATGGACGATGCAGGATGTTACCTTGCGGATTTTAGAACGGGGATTGAGTCTTGCTATGGCGCGACAAAAGTTACTGGTTGAAAATGTGGCTAATGTGGAAACACCAGGATACCAGCGGAAAGACCTGGATTTTGAATCAGTGTTGCAAGGGGAATATCAGAAAGTCGATAAACGAGCTATGAAGCTTCAGCGAACCAATGTTTCGCATTTGGAAGGAATTGAGGAAAAAGAACCAAAACTCGTGGGACAGGAGGAAAACGTTGTTGTACGCCAGGATGGAGGGGGAGTAGACGTAGAGAAAGAGATGACCACGGTTTTGCAGAACGCCCTCTATTACCAGGCACTTGCCAGGATGGTTTCTGGGAAATTGGACAATTTGCGTATTGCAATCAGGGAGGTGAAATAATGAGGATTTTTCGGAATTTCGACATCAGCGCTTCTGGGCTGACAGCAGAGCGATTACGAATGAGCGTAATTGCTGCAAATATCGCCAACGCCGAGACTACTCGGACTCCTTCTGGTGAGCCTTACCGGAGAAAAGAGGTCGTTTTTGAACCCCTTTTAGATGGGGGTGTCAAGGTTACCGCTATTACTGAGGATCAGACTACACCGACTCGCCGGGTATATGAACCTGGTCATCCTGATGCCGATGGCGAGGGATGGGTGGAGTATCCGAATGTGGTGCTGGTCAACGAAATGGTTGACCTTCTGGCTGCAACCCGCGCTTATGAAGCGAACGTCGCTGCCATTAATGCCACAAAGAGCATGACCAACAGTGCTCTGAATATTGGCCGGTAGGGGGTGACGGAGGGTGAAAGTTGAACGGATAGGCATGAACCTTGCACAGGAAATAAGCATTCCAAAAAATAGAGTTGAAGACGAATCGAAGGGGTTCGGAAAACTGCTCTTTGACGCCCTCACCGAGGTGAATACCCTCCAGCTTGAAGCTGATAATGCCATTCAGGGTGTCGTTCTGGGCCAGGAAGAAGACCTTCATCGAGCGATTATCGCTATGGAAAAAGCGAATTTGGCTCTTGGTTTGACGGTCCAGGTGCGTAACAAGGTTATTGAAGCGTATCAAGAAATCATGCGTATGCAGTTGTGATGACCATGAAAAGTCCGCTTAGTGATTTTACCGGACGACTTCAAAATATGTGGGGGGGGATGAGCCAGGGGCAGAAGATGCTTTTCATCCTCCTCACCACGGTTCTGGTGGCTGGAATTGGAACTATCTTTCTTTATTCGGGAAGACCAGACTACGCTCCGGTTTTTTCAAGTTCTGATCCGGCAGAAAGTGGAAAGGTGGTTGATAGTCTTAAAGAGTTGGGAATTCCCTATCGCCTTTCCCAGGGAGGGACTCGGGTCGAAGTGCCCCAAGACCGGGTATATGAGGCCAGAATGCAATTAGCTCAAAAAGGGCTTCCTTCTAAGGGCACTGGTTTTGAGCTTCTGGACAAAAATAGCTTTGGTTTAACCAGTTTTCTTCAGAAGGTGAATTACCAGCGAGCTTTGCAAGGAGAAATCGAACGAACCATTGTGCAACTTGAGGGAGTGGAAGGAGCACGGGTGCACCTGGTTATGCCCGAAGAGAAGCTCTTTTCTGAGGAGGCGAAAGAACCCACTGCTTCGGTAGTGGTGCGGTTGCGACCGGGGATAACCTTGCGAGACATTCAAATTCAGGCGATCGCAAACCTTGTGGCGAATAGTGTCGAAGGACTCTCGCCAGAACGGGTTACTATTTTGGATGACCGGGGAAACATTCTGGCCAGCGGTACAGGTAGCGCTTCCGATTTGGTAAGTGTTACCAATCTTACTGCAACACAGTTGCAGATGAAGCGAGAAATCGAAGAAACTTTGACTCGGCAGGTTCAATCGATGCTGGAGGGAGTTTTAGGGTATCGCCAGGCAGTAGTTAGGGTTAGTGCAGATCTCGATTTTGAACGAAGAGAAGGGGAAAAAGAAATCTACGAGCCAGTGACTGGAGGAGAAGGAATCGTACGCAGCACCCAAGAAGTAGAGGAAAAGTATCAGGGTGGTGTACTCCCAGCGGGGGGTAAACCTGGGGTGGCGTCGAATATCCCCGTCTATGGTGAGGAAAATAGGTCGAAACAGGAAAATAATTATAATCGCCGAGAATTCACTGCGAACTACGAAATGAACCGGATTTCGGAACGTTTTGCTTCCTTTCCGGGAAAGATCAAAAAACTCTCTGTAGCGGTCCTTGTTGATAGTAGTCTTCCTCAGGAAGCAGTGGAGAAAGTGAGAAAAGTGGTTCAGGCTGCTGCGGGGATTGACCTGGGACGGGGAGATATCGTTATGGTCGAAACACTTCCTTTCAACCGTAGCATGGAAGAGGAAGAAGCTAAAGTTCTTGCTTCTCAAAAGTTTATGAATCTCCTAGAACTTCTGGTGAAATATGGAATTATTGCCTTTCTCGTGCTTCTTTTTTACTCTTTAGGCAAGAGGATTCTGGTTACTGCAGTAACTCCGGAACAGGTCACAGCCGAGGTTTACGAGGAACGAGAAAAAGAAGAGGCATACATGGAAGAAATCGAGTCTGTAACCCCTTCTCTGGCTCGCCCCGTGGAACTTTCACCGGAGGAAAGGATGAAACTAGAGTTGCAGCGGAAGATGGAGGAAGAAATTAAAAGGCTGGTTGAAACCAATCCCGAAGATGCTGCCAAACTTGTGCGAAGCTGGCTGAGTGAGGATTAAAGATTATGGCCATTGTTCCAAGAAAACAGTTGACTGGTAAACAAAAAGTGGCGATTCTCTTGGTCAGTCTAGGTCCAGAGATCGCTGCGCCCATTCTTAAAAAACTGAGTGAAGAGGAAATCGAGGATTTGACTTTAGAGATTGCGACGCTGGAGAAGGTCCCTCCCGAGATCCGAGAAGAGGTGATCAGTGAATTTTATCACTTAGCTGTGGCGCAGCAGTATATTTCTCAGGGAGGCATTGATTACGCTCGACAGCTTCTAGAAAAAGCTCTGGGACCCCACAAAGCCCAGGAAATTATTGCTCGCTTGTCGGCAAGCTTAGAGGTTACCCCTTTTGAGGCCCTGAGGCGCGCTGATCCTCTGCAGCTTCTGAATTTTATTCAGGGTGAACACCCCCAAACCATTGCGCTCATCCTTTCTTATCTCAAGCCTGAACAATCTGCAGTGATTATGGGAAACCTTCCGGAAAGTGTAAGGGGGGAGGTAGCTATGCGCATTGCGCTCATGGAACGGACATCTCCAGAGATTATCCGTCAAATCGAATCGGTTCTAGAACGAAAAATTTCGAGTTTTCTAGCGCAGGACTTTACCCGTATCAGCGGGAGAAAGAAACTCATCGAAATTCTCAATAAAAGCGATCGGGGAACGGAAAAGAGTATTTTAGAGGCTCTCGAGGAGAAGGATCCCGGTCTTGCCGAAGAAATTAAATCAGAAATGTTTGTTTTTGAAGACATTGTACTTCTTGATGACCGGGCGATACAGCTGGTGCTCCGGCAGGTCGATATGAAGGACCTGGCTTTGGCGCTCAAAGGATCTTCGCAGGAAGTGCAAGAGAAGATCTTCCGCAACATGTCACAGCGAGCCTCTCAGATGCTCAAGGAAGACATGGATTATATGGGACCGGTTCGGGCCCGGGTGGTCAACGAAGCACAGCAAAAAATTGTCAATATCATTCGACGTTTGGAAGAGACCGGAGAAATTGTCATTGCACGTGGAGGGGAGGACGAGGTGATTGTCTAATCTCTATAAGCGGGTTTGTCTGGTACCAATCTCAGTTTTGGTGGGAGAAAGTGCTAAGGAGGAGCATTGGCCTACTCGGGAACAGGATGGCGAGGGAGAAGAACTGCAGAAGGAGCGAGAAAGGATCATAGCCCAGGCGGAGCTTGAGGCAAGGGAACTTTTGGCTCGGGCTCAGAATGCAGCCGAAGCAATAAAGAGCGAGGCTTGGGAAGAAGGATGGAAAAAGGGTTTGCAAGAAGGGCGAGAGGCGGGAAAAGAAGAGATACGGAAAATTTTTGACCAAAAAATCGTAGTCTGGGAGAAGTGGTTAGCTGCGATTCGAGAAAGTCGTGCTGAGATTCTCGTAAATCTTGGAGAACCAATTCTGGAATTTTCGTTTGCTTTGGCAAGAAAAATTATCGGAAGAGAAATAGAGAGAGAGCCATTTATCGAAGCGATTGTGGAGCGGGCATTGCAGAAATTGAGTAACCGAGAAAGGGTCCTGGTGCGAGTGAATCGGAATGACTATGTGAGGATCAAGGAGATGAAAGAAGAATTACTCCGAAGGATTGATGGCCTCGGATACCTTGAAATTCAGGAAGACCCGCGGGTTGAAGAGGGAGGGTGTATTGTAGAGACGGTTTTTGGCAACATTGATGCTCAGATAGAAACCCAGTTATTAAACCTTCGCGAAGAACTTTTGAAGGTGGTGCGAGAGGAAAACCATGATTGACCTCAGGAAGCTCACGCAAAAAATTGAAGACCTTGATCCCTTGCGCCTGAACGGAAAGGTTTTGCAGTCAGTGGGTGTGGTGGTTGAAGCACAGGGACCTGCGTGTCGGGTGGGGGAAATCTGTAAAATTCGTTCCCTGGATGGGGAGAACGAGGTTCTGGCAGAGGTGGTTGGTTTTCGGGGTGAGAGAACACTTCTTATGCCCTTGGGCGAGAAGAACGGTATTGAGATGGGTAGTGAAGTCATTGCTCTGGGAAAACGGGGTAAGATAAAGGTAGGAGAGGGATTTTTGGGGAGAGTGTTCGACGCCCTGGGAAATCCCATCGATGGAAAAGGTCCTGTGGAGGGAGAGGCTGAGTATCCTCTGGATAACGAGCCGCCTTCACCCTTAGAGCGAAAAAGGATTCGGGAAGTGCTTCCTCTGGGTATTAAAGCCATTGATGGTATTCTCACCTGTGGAAAGGGGCAGAGAGTAGGGATCTTTGCCGGGAGTGGCGTAGGAAAAAGCACGCTTCTTGGAATGATTGCCCGGCATGCGCAGAGTGAAGTGAACGTGATTGCCCTGGTTGGAGAACGGGGCCGAGAAGTCAAGGAGTTTATCGAACGGGATTTGCAGGAAGAGGGAATGAAAAAAAGCTGTGTGATCGTGGCCACTTCTGATAAAGCCCCTTTGTTGCGAATTAAAGCGGCTTTTTGCGCGACGGCTCTTGCTGAGTATTTCCGAGACCAGGGCAGGGACGTCCTTTTCATGATGGATTCGGTCACCCGGTTGGCCATGGCCCAAAGGGAGTTGGGGTTGGCGGTAGGAGAACCACCAACCACCCGGGGATACACACCTTCAGTATTCGCACTCCTTCCGCGCCTTATGGAGCGAACCGGGACTTCTGGTGCTGGCACAATCACCGCATTGTATACCGTTCTGGTGGAGGGAGACGATATGAACGATCCCATTGCTGATACAGCTCGTTCTATCCTTGATGGACATATTGTTCTCTCCCGAAAGCTTTCTTTTGAGGGTCACTATCCGGCCATTGACATTCTTCAGAGTGTGAGTCGTCTGATGCCTGATATCACCGAGGAGGCACACCAACATTTAGCGCAACGGTTGCGGGAGATTCTGGCGGTGTACCGAGAAGCAGAGGACCTGGTGAATATCGGGGCATATGAACGAGGTTCGAATCCCCGCATTGATTATGCGCTGTCTATGATTGAGAGAGTCAAGGCTTTTTTGCGTCAGGGGATTGGAGAGTATTTCTCTTTTGAGGACACGTTGCGTGAACTTTTCGAGCTTTTTGGGGAGGTTAAGGCGTGAAGGAATTTCAGTTTCGGCTTCAAAAGGTGCTGGATACTTGCAAACTCAAAGAGAATCTCATCGAAGTAAGGTTGGCAGAATTGGAGAAACTGGCTGAAACCCAGAGGGTAAATCTTGCACTGATAGAGCAGAGGCGGGGAGAAATCGTCTTGGAACGAGGAGAAAGAAGGAATAATGGTGCTTCGCTCAAAATCGAAGAGGAAATGCTTTACGAGCGATGCCTTGAAGATCTGGAAATGAAGGTGGAAAAGATAAAAGTGTACATTAAGCAATTAGAAGAACAAATTCGTCGTACCCGAGAAGAACTGGTGGCGGCAGCGATAGAGAGAAAGGTGGTAGAAAAAGTGAAAGAAAAGCAAAAGGAGGAATTCACCTTAGAGGTGACCAGAAATGACCAGAAAGCTCTGGATGAGATTGCAGTTCAGAATTATGTAAGGAGGTAGTGATGGATTTATCTCGGGTTCAGAGGGTACTTGCTCGCATTGGGGAAATTGAAGGACGATTTGCTCTGCGAAAGCGTACCATTTCCGCCAAAACTGATGCGGTTTCTCTTGATACCTCTTCTCAGGAATCCTTTGAAAATCTCGTTGAAGAGTACGCTCGGAAATACGAGATCGATCCAAAGCTGGTTAAAAGGCTGGTGAAGGTGGAATCTGGATTTGATGCGAAAGCAGTCTCGCCCAAGGGGGCTATGGGACTCATGCAACTCATGCCTGAAACCTGTAGCGATCTGGGAGTGGAGAATCCCTTTGATGTCCGAGAGAACCTGGAGGGGGGATTGCGATATCTGAAAGGTTTGATAGAGCAATTTCAGGATGTCAAATTGGCTATAGCGGCTTATAACGCCGGTCCGGGGCGGGTGAAAGAATATGGAGGGGTTCCACCCTTTCCCGAGACACAACAGTTTGTGAAAAAAGTACTAGGAGGGTAGCCAATGGCCGTTACTGGGGAAGCGGTTAAAGCGAGTCCGAAAAAGAAACCCCGTATTGCCCAGGAAAAAAATAGAAGTGACTTTGTTTCATCAACAACGACTGGAAAATCAGTTCCCCCTCGTCACGGTACTGGGGAAGTTGTGATGTATCTTCTCATTTTTGGTTTAGTTTCGGTTCTCTTTCTCAATTTTATGGGGATCATAGAGGTGCCCTTTTTGCAGTTTTTACGACTAGAGGGAAAAACTGCTCCTTCTCAGACTGCTCTTCCTGAAAGTTTGCCATCCCAAGCGAAGGACGAAGTAGCTCTCTATCAGGGACCTCAGCTTGAATTGATCAACACTCCAAACGCTTCTCCTCTTACTGGTAAGCTGGGAGGGAACGAGATGGAATCTGTTCAAATCGTCAACGATGGGATGGAGGTCGTGGTAGAGAGCGAACGCGCATTGGAAGCATTCCCGATTCAAGAAACTACTTCTCCTGTGCAAGAAGAGTCTGGTGGAAAGACGGTTTCTACCCCGGAGAACGTGTACCGCATCGCTAAAATCTATTCGGCTATGGAGCCCCAGGAAGCGGTTCAAATCTTGGAGAAACTTTCTGATGAGGAGGTGATGGTAATCCTTGCAGTGATGAAAGAAAGACAAGTGGCGGAGATCTTGAAGGCGTTTCCGGTAGAAAGAGCTGTGGAGATTGCTCGTAAGATGATGAAAGGAAGGTGAGAGTATGGAAGGCCTATTTGTTTTTCCGGGACTCGTTGAAGCTGGGCAAAATAGAAGCGGTGTCTCATTTTCTCAAGAAGGGCAAGTTTCTTTAAAAAGTGGTGATGTCAGTATTGACTTTGACCAGCTTCTTAAAGACAGTGTGAAAAGGGTTGAAAAGGGGTTGTGGGATATTCCCATCTATCCAGCAAGGAGTTGTGGAAGTAAAAATGGAACACAGGATGTGGAACCCTGCTCTTTTTCTTCTGCTCCCGTGGCAACCGGACTTTCCTGTTCTTCAAATTGTTCCTCTGTTTCTCTCGCGAACTGTTCGTCCCTGGAGAGTCTTGCTCCAAATTTTGACCTTAGCTCGGTGAGGGAAGGGATTGGGCAATTTCTGGAAAATCTGGAAGCCATCAACCTTAGCCTTAATCTTGGTGCGAAGGGGATGGTGCAAATCCAAGGGGCTCGAGACGAGAATGGAGAATTTACCTTTCAAATTCAAGGCAGCAAAGATGCGCTGACCGAGCTTTTTACTGTGTTTTTTGGCTATCTTGCCACCATGGTGCAGAGTAAAGACGAGGTGCAGCATGCTTCTCAGGACTGCTCTTTTTCTTGTAACCCGAATGCCAAGTTATCTTGCGATGAGAACGGTAATTTCTCCTCTGTCAGTATTGTTTTCCCTTACAACTTCTCCGTCGGGACTACGGTTGAAGAAGGTGAAAATGGTGAGGAAATAGAACATGGCGGAGTGGTAGAAAATAACGTGGAAACCGAGAGCAACGTGGAGACAGAAACTCTTCCTCCTGTGATTACAACAAAAGAAGGAGAAGTGAATATAAGATTAGAGGATGGTGCCCTTTTCGATATAACTCAGGCTGAAGTTCCAGCTGATGAAACGCAGGAAATGAATGTTGATTCTTTGGTGATGGCGTCAGGTAACGAGGAAACAGTGCGGGACAAGACAGAAACAAAGGAAAAGTCTTCGGATACGACGAAAGGATTCACGTCGTTAGGGGATGGGATGAATGCTTCAAAAGTAAACAAGGTTTCTCCCGAGAGCGAAACCATTGCGGTTTCGAATTTCACCGATGCGACTCAGGTGGAAAAGATTTTTGACCAAATTCTTCGTTTTGCGTCTCGAGGGAGTGGTTCCAAAGAAGTGGTGATTAAGTTGCAACCCGAGTCTCTGGGCTCAATTGTGGTTCACCTTAAGGAAGACACCAATCGCCTGCAGTGTATATGGGAAATTGCCGATACTAGAACACGTGAACTTGTTCAAAGAAGTCTTCCGCTTTTAGAGGCTCGCTTGCAGGGACAGGGTTTTACCTTTGAGAATTTCTGGGGTGGAGGTAACCAGGAACAGTTTAACTGGCAACGTTCTTCGGCTTGGGTTTTGGGAGGTGTATCGGATGTTATGAGAGAAACCACTGAGGAGGATGCTTCGATGGTTACGGCGGATTACCGGGTTAATTTTCTGGCGTAGGAGGGAAAGCCATGATGGTTTCTTCTATCCCCCAAAGTGATAAGGTGGAAAACCATTCTGAAACAACTGAGAAAAAGAACGTTCTGGGTAAAGACGATTTCTTAAAACTTTTGATCTTGCAGTTGAGAACCCAGAATCCCTTGAATCCCATGAACGATCGCGATTTTGGTGCGCAGTTGGCTCAGTTTAGCACTCTAGAAGCTACCCAGAATATGGAAAGGACCATGCAAAACCTATTTCTTCTCCAGGCGAGTTCTCTGGTGGGAAAAACGGTTGAGCTTCGGGATGGTACAGGTGGCCCGGTGGACAGAGTGATCCTGGGTGGCAGCGTCCTAACCATTGAAGTAAACGGGACGGAATACCCGTTTTCCGATGTGGTAAAGGTGGGATGACCAGGTGATGGAGAAGATTGGTGGTTTTCGATCACCGGAAGTTGGAAATGAGACCCTTACTCCCCTGCGTAGGAATACCTTCAGGGAGAATAGCGGAGAGAAATGTTTTGAGCAAACCCTTCGGGAGGAAGAGCTCAAGTTTTCTGTCCATGCCCAAAAACGAATTCAGGAAAGGTCTCTGGTGTTTGATCAGAAGACTATGGTGTCTCTTCGGGAAAGCTTGAAAGTATTGGAGAATAAGGGGGCTCGAAACTCCCTGGTTATGGTGGGGAATACTGCTTTTGTGGTCAATGTACCGAACCGGCTTGTGGTAACCTGTTTTGACCACGATGCAGGTAAAGAGAGTGTGTTTACCAATATCGATTCGGCGGTTATTATTTAATTCTGGAGCTGGACCGCTTGGCGGGAGCTCCGTAAAGGAGGCCAAATAGCCATGATGAGATCGCTGTTTGCTGGGGTTTCAGGGCTGAAAAATCATCAGACTCAGATGGACGTTATCGGAAACAATATCGCCAACGTCAATACGGTTGCGTTTAAGGCCAGTCGAGTAACTTTCGAGGACATTTTGAGTCAGACTTTGGAGGGTGCCCGGAGTCCGGTTGCGGGTGGGACTGGAGGTGTCAACCCTACCCAGGTTGGATTAGGAATGAAAATCTCAAGTGTCGATACCATTTTTACCGCGGGGAGTTTGCAAACCACGGATAACCCGACCGACCTGGCTATTCAGGGAGATGGATTTTTTGTAGTGAGCGATGGGAGTCTAACGTACTATACCCGGGATGGCTCCTTTAGTATGTCGGCTGATGGTTCGCTGGTGACCTCCGGAGGATACCGGCTTCAAGGGTGGCTTGCAGATAGCGATGGTAATATTGATACGACGCAGGCTTTGCAAAATGTGGCGATTCCAGTTGGGACTCAGATGAAGCCAAAGGCGACCGGGAATATCCTCTTTGAGGGAAACCTGGATGCAAATTTTACCAACGGTGCGACCTGGACGACCAATACCCAAGTCTATGATTCTCTAGGTAATGCGCATAACTTGGTGGTGGTTTTCACCAAAAACGGACAAAACACCTGGGACTGGGAAGCGACCCTGGATGGAACCCAGAGCGGTGGAACTGGAACAATCACATTTGGGACCAATGGGTTAGTGAGCGCTGGAGGGGCAGGAAGCTTGAATTTTACCATTCCCGGGGCGAATGCACTCAATGTCGCCGTGGATTTTTCTCGCATGACCCAATTTGGGGGCACCCCGACGGCGTACGTCAGCCTCCAGGACGGCTATGAAGCAGGGAGTCTTGAAACTGTGAGCGTTGACTCTGGTGGAATTATTACCGGTATTTTCACCAATGGCCAGTCCAAAGCCCTGGGTCAAGTTGCTCTGGCTACTTTTCCGAACCCGGCAGGACTGACCAAAATGGGAGGAAACCTCTACCAGATTTCCAATAATTCCGGTGCACCCAATATTGGAGCGGCAAATTCTGGTGGAAGGGGAAGTATCGCCGTGGGTGCTCTGGAAATGTCGAATGTAAACCTTGCTCAAGAATTCACCAACATGATCGTTACCCAGAGGGGATTCCAGGCCAACTCCAGGGTGATCACCACGTCTGATGAAATGCTCCAGGAACTTATCAATCTCAAGAGATAGGAGGTTATGTACCCCCCACCCTCTGGGTGGGGGGTAAAAAGGTCATGATTCGTTTAACTCGGTTTAATGGTTCGGTGTTTGTGCTCAATGCGGATTTGATTGAGATGCTGGAAGCCACGCCTGATACGGTGATTACTTTAGTTACAGGGAAAAAATATGTGGTTCGGGAATCGGTGGAAGAAATTATTGAGAAAATCACCGATTTTCGGAAAAAGAGTGGAGGGGGAAGAATTATGATTTCCAGGGTGGATAAGGAAACGGAGGAATGATGCGATGGACAAGGCGACATTGATTGGACTTGGTTTGGGTATGATGATGATTCTTTTCGGTCTTTTCTCTTCCGCTGGTGGCAATTTTATGATGTTTGTGAACTTTCCTTCAGTACTCATCACCGTCGGTGGAGCCGTGGCTTCAACGTTGATTAGCTTTCGCTTCGAACAGGTTATGAAAGCCATGCAGCTTTTCCAAATTGCCATGCGGGAGAAACTACCTACACCACAGGAAATTGTGGGAACTCTGGTTTCTCTGGCAGAAAAAGCTCGTAAAGAAGGACTCCTGGCTTTGGAAGAGGAAGCCGAACGAGTACAGGATCCGTTTTTCCGCAGGGGTATTCAACTCGTGGTTGATGGTACCGATCCCCAGCTACTCAAGAGTATTCTCGAAACCGAGCTTCTATTTTTGCAGGAACGTCATAAGGCGGGAAGAGGAATTTTTGAAGCTATGGCTTCGTATGCTCCGGCTTTTGGGCTCATCGGGACTCTGGTGGGTCTTGTAGCGATGCTGGTGAATCTCGATGACCCTAAGAAAGTGGGTCCGGGGATGGCGGTGGCGATGTTGACTACGCTCTATGGGGCGATCATTGCCAATGCTTTTTGCCTCCCCATTGCCAGTAAACTCAAATTGCGGAGTGGTGAGGAAGTTTTGCTGAAAGAGGTTATCATTGAAGGAATTCTTTCTATTCAGGCTGGTGATAATCCCCGCATTGTTGAGGAAAAGTTGAAATCTTTCTTCCCACCTGAAGTACGCGAAGCCCTGGAGAAGGAAAAAGAGGGTCAGGAAAGAATCATCCCCCTCCGACAAGAAACCAAAGAAGCGTGAGGTGAGAGACGATGCCTGTGAAAAGAGAAGAGGAAACACCTCCTGGGGCACCGTTGTGGGCCTTGTCGTATGGAGATTTTATGTCGCTTCTTTTATGTACTTTTGTTCTTCTTTTTGCGTTTTCTACCATTGATGTGGCTCGTTTCAAGGAAGTGATTTTCTCTTTACAGGGAGCGTTGGGCGTTTTATCGGGTGGTCCGAGGGTGCTCATGCCTTCCGAACTTCCTGTTCCTCGCCCTCCATCTCAGATCAGCCCTTCCACGGTGGTACCAATGAAACTGGCTGGTCTCATGAAAGAAATTGAAAGAAAATTGGTGAAAGAGGGACGGATCGAAAAAGATAAGGTGAGTTTTAAAATCGATGAGCGGGGTTTGGTGATCACCTTCCTTGATAATGTCTTCTTCGATCTGGGTAAGGCCGATTTACGGACCGAGATGTTTCCGGTGCTTGGCGCTCTGGCTGAAAGCTTGCGAGCAATTGATAATCACATACGTATCGAGGGGCATACCTGTAATCTACCTATTAACACCCCTCGTTTTCCTTCCAATTGGGAATTGTCGGCAGCTCGAGCTATTGCCGTTTTACGCTATTTTATTGAAAAAGAAGGCATTTCTCCTCAACGCCTAATTGCTGTGGGGTATGGAGAGTACCGACCTCTAGTGCCGAATGATAACGAAGAGAACAGACGCAAAAACCGTCGGGTGGAGATCGTCGTATTGAGAGATTAGGAGGAAAGAGACCATGGCTGATGAAAAAGAGGCAACGAGTCAAGAAACCGGCAAAAAGCGTTCTCCTTTTAAAATGTTGATCGTGGTTTTGGTGATAGCCATGGTGGGATTTATGGCTTTTAACTACCTTAAACAGAGCGGATTTCTCTTCAAGAAATCTACTGAAACGACCCAGGAAGTGAAGCGAAAGGGTGAGGAAAGTATTTATGTTTTCGAGGGTAATTTTCTGGTCAATCTGCTGGATCCCGACAACCCCCGGTATTTGAAACTAGTACTGGGAGTGGGGTTTTCGGATAAAAAGGTCGAAAGTGAAATCAAAAAGAAAAATGTGGAACTTCGTGATGCCATTATCATGGTGACCAGTGCCCAGACCTTTGAGGAATTGGCAAAACCAGAGGGCAAAGAACGTCTGAAAAATTTAATTCTGAATCAGATTAACGGTATTCTGACCACTGGTCAGGTGGAAAGGGTCTATTTCCTCGATTTTGTCATTCAGTAATGGGTGGGTGATATGAAAGAAATTCTTTCTCAGGAAGAAATTGATGCGCTGCTAAAAGCTTTGAGCACGGGAGATATCGAGGCCGATACGATTGGAAAGGAAACGAAAAAGGAAGTCCGTTTTAAGATTTATGACTTCCGTCGCCCAGAGAAATTTTCCAAGGATCAGCTCCGTACTTTTCATATGATCTTTACCACGTTTGTGCGGTTGGCTTCCACGAGTCTTGCCGGATTCTTGCGTAGCCGATTGCAAATGAACTTAATTTCGATTGACCAGTTAACGTACGATGAGTTTGTACGGTCAGTTCCAAATCCCACCTTTGTCTGCGTTTTTTCAATTCATCCTCTGGAAGGGCAGTGTATTTTGCAAATTGGTCTGGATGTTGTGTTTCCCATGATTGATAAGTTGATGGGTGGTATTGGTGACGATTTACCTACTCCTCGTCCGCTCACCGAGATTGAGAGTAAAATTATTCTAGAAATCGTGGAACGGATTATGGGAGCTATGAAAGAGTCCTGGATTAATATCTATCATATTGAGCCTCGGGTGGAGACGCTCGAATCGAATCTGGAGTTTGTACGGATTGTTTCGGGAAACGATATGGTCATTCTTTTCAGTTTTGAAGTGGAAATTGGCAATAAAACTGGTATGATGACTATCTGTATCCCCTATATCGTGGTCGAGCCTATTGCCCAGAAACTCAGTGCTTCACTCTGGTTTGCCAGTAAAAAAACGCACGATCCAGCGATTCAGGCCAACCTCACCAAAAGGTTGGAAAAAGTTGTGCTCCCTCTTCGGGTGGAACTGGGAAAAACTCGTCTCAGTATGCGGGAACTTTTGAATCTGGAAATCGGTGACGTGATCGTGCTCGATAAAAAGATTGAGGAACCGCTAGGAATTTTTGTAGGAAAAAATCTGAAAATGCGAGGAATGTCAGGTAGGCTGGGGAAAAGTTTGGCCGTCCGAATTATAGAACTCTTGGAGGAGGATTAAAATGGAAGAAATTTTACGACCTGAGGAAAAAGATGTTATTGGTGAGCTGGGTAATATTTCTATGGCTTCTGCAGCTACTGCTTTAAGCGGTCTTTTGAGAAAAAGAGTAGAAATTACCGTTCCGGAGGTAGAGTTGGTTCATCTCGAAGACGTAGGAACGCTCTTTCCTGAGAAGCACCTCCTGGTGAAAGTTGTGTATCAGGAAGGGTTTGCAGGTGACAATATTCTTTTGGTTAAAGAAGACGATGCGCGCATCATGGTCAGCCTGATGATGGGAGGAGACGGAAAAGAAGGATTACCGGAAACCCTGGGAGAACTGGAAGCTAGCGCTATTGGGGAGGCTATGAATCAGATGATGGGTTCGGCGTCTACGGCTATGTCGGAGTTTTTAAACCTCCGGATTTCCATTTCACCTCCAGCGGTTTTCTTTGAAGAAGTTGAAAAATTGGAAGAAGAATGGTTGCAGAAACAGGATCGGTACGTGGTCAAAGTGATGTGTCGTCTGGTAGTGGAAGAAGTCATCGATAGTTATATGATCCAACTCCTGCCGTTCTATTTTGTTCGAGAAATCACCGCAACCCTTTTGCCGCCTCCTGTAGTGGAATTATCGGAAGAAAAGAACGATAAAGAAGAACCGGTGAATACGTTGCGAATGGAAAGAGATTTAGAGGAAAAATCCCGGAAAAGGGTGGAAGCTCGTCCAGTGGAGTTTGCCGAGTTTAAAAAGAAGGAAGAACCTTCTTCCCAGGTTAATCTGGAACTCCTACTTGATGTGACATTACCTCTTGTGGTAGAACTGGGGAGGGTCAGGCTTTCAATTCAGGAAATTTTGGAACTTGGGCCGGGGTCGATTGTGGAACTTGATAAATTGGCCGGTGAGCCTGCTGATCTCTATGTCAATGATGTGCTTTTCGCTCGGGGAGAAGTGGTGGTTATTGAGGAAAACTTTGGCATTCGCATTACCGAGATTGTGAGTCCTGAAGAACGAGTGAGGAGCTTAAAAGAGGCTCGTGCATGAGAAAGATTGTTGCTTTTCTTGCCGTTTTTTGGTGGTCAGGTAATGCAGTCTGGGCACAAGAAGAGTTAAATTTGCCGGAAGTCGAACCTTCGGTGACGTTTCAAGGTGGAGTCGGAATTTTGCGTTTTGTTTTGGCCTTTTTGCTCATCATCGCTATTCTGTGGACTCTTTTCTTTTTGATGAAGAAATTTGCCGGACAAGGTGTTCGTGCTGTCTCGTCCAGGTACATGCGCATTGTCGACGTTTTACCGGTTCGGGGGAATCTTTACTTTTATCTTGTCCAGGTGGGAGAACGAATTGTGATGGTGGTTCAGAGTGGGACGGCTGTGCGAGAAATCATGGAATGCCACCAGGATGACCTGGTTGAAAATTCTCCTGCTCAAACTTTTTCCACTTACCTCGACGTCTTTTTTCGGAGAAAGACTCATGAGGGAAAGAAAACGGAATAGAAATATGATTTTCCCCCTCCTTTTCATAGGGGTATTTTTTCTTTTGGGGGCATCTGGATTTTCTCTCCATGCCCAGGAGATTCCCTTTCCTTTATTGACTCTGCCTCGGATTACTGTGGAACCCCAAGCATCGGATAGCCCAAAAGATTTCACCTTGTCTCTCCAGATTATTCTTCTTCTGACGATTTTGAGTCTGGCTCCGGCGATTCTTATCATGGTGACCTCATTCACCAGGGTGGTGGTGGTTCTGGCTTTTGTGCGCAATGCCCTGGGTTCGGCTCAGATTCCTCCCACGCCGGTTCTCATCGGTCTTGCACTCTTTCTCACGTTTTTCATCATGGCGCCGGTGTTGGGAAGAATCAATCAGGAAGTTTTGACCCCGTATTTAGAGGGAAATATGGACCAGACTGAAGCGTTCAACAGGGGGACAGAAATTTTACGGGAATTCATGTTTCGTCAAACTCAGGAAAAGGACCTGGCGTTAATGGTTTCTCTGGCAAAACTTCCCCGACCTCGCACTAGGGTTGATATCCCGACTCACGTGCTGATTCCTGCTTTTATTTTGAGTGAACTCAAGATTGCTTTTACCTTGGGATTCCTCATTTATGTTCCCTTTCTGGTCATTGATATGGTGGTGGCGAGTGTGTTGATGTCGATGGGGATGATGATGCTCCCTCCGGTGTTGATTTCTCTTCCTTTTAAGATTCTCCTTTTTGTTCTGGTTGATGGATGGGAACTCATTACTCGAGGTATTGTTTTGAGTGTCCGGTGAGGCGAGAGAATGGGTGAAGAACTCTTTCTGGAAGTTGGGCGGGAAGTCCTGTTGGTGGTTTTAAAAATCGGTGTACCCATCCTCGGAGCGACGCTTGTGGTGGGAATTCTGGTCAGCGTTTTTCAGGCTGTTACCCAGGTACATGAGTTGACCCTTACCTTTGTCCCAAAAATCTTAGTGGTGATTCTGATCCTGATTCTCCTTGGTCCCTGGATGGTGAGGACGCTGCTTGATTTTGTTATCCAGCTCTTCTGGAATCTTCCTTCTTTTGTGCGGTGACCGAGCTTCTTTATTTTTCTTTTTATCCGTTTCTTCTGGTGTGGATACGGATACTGGGGCTTTTTCTGACTGCTCCAGTTTTTAACAGTCGTGTTATTCCAGTTTTAGCCAAACTCGGTTTTTCTTTCCTGCTTGGTATTATCATTTTCCCCACGCTCAATGCTCCTCAGGTTGTGGTCCAGGGAACCGGAACCTATGTTTTATCGCTTATGGCAGAACTTTTACTCGGTATCGCCCTTGGTTTTGTGACGAACCTCATTTTCTCGGCCATTCAGATTGCTGGGGAAATCATCGATTTTCAGATGGGTTTTAGCTACGTGAATGTGGTTGATCCGCTTTCCAATTTGGGTTCTTCGGTCATGGGACAATTCTACCTTATGGTCGCGTTATTATATTATCTGGGGATTGGGGGACATTACCTTGCTTTACAAGGTATTGCGTATTCTTTTCAGACGATTCCTTTGGGAAGATTTACTTTGGAAGCCGAAATGTTTCCCTCTTTTCTTGCTCTCCTCAAAGAAGTGATGATCATCGCTTTACAACTTGGTGCTCCGGTCATTGGGGCTCTTTTCCTGGCCAATTTTACTCTGGCCATTATTTCTCGAGCCATTCCCCAGATGAATGTTTTTATCGTGGGTTTGCCCCTCAACATTGGCGTGGGATTCTTGATGAGCTTGATGACATTGCCGTACCTTTTCCCCTTTTTAGAACGGATTGTGGAACTTTTTCTGCGCGGCTTTTTCCGGATTTTCGCTCTCCCCTAATTTTTGGCATGTATTTTTATCTCAAACTTGCAGAGTAAAAGGTGTGGAGCTGTAAAAATGCCCTTACAGGAGAAAACCGAAGCTCCGACTCCAAAAAAACGAGCGGAATTGCGTAAAAGGGGACAGGTTCCTATCAGTGTCGATTTTGCCAATGGTTTCCATTTTTTGGTCCTTTTCTCGTTTCTTGCTTTTGGTGGTTCTTCGCTGGCGTCTCAGGTGGCGGAGTTTGCTCGCTCGACGTGGGCGGCAAAACTCCCCGCAGAGGATACCTTGTCCTGGGCTTTGGAGGTGATAAAGCAGGCTGTGGCCTCGGTCATACGGATTGTTGCCCCGGTGGTCTTCATTGGCATGGGAGTTGGTCTTTTCTTGGGATTTCTCCAGTCGGGTTTCTTGATATCTTTTGAAAAGCTGAAACCAAAATTTGATTACGTGAATCCTATACGGGGACTGGGAAGGCTTTTTTCGTTACGAACCGGAATGGAATTCCTTAAGGTCTCGCTCAAAGCAGGATTAGGAGTGTTCATTGCCTATACCGTCCTTCGGGGGAACTTGCCGGTTTTGAGCAATCTCACCGAAATGGAAATTGGTGATGCGTTAGGGATAGTGGGAAATTTAACCCGAAGAGTGGGATTTACCTTAGGAGGGCTATTTCTGGGTATTGGGTTTTTTGACTTTTTTTATCAACGATTTGAATATGAACGAAGTATTCGTATGACGAAAGAAGAATTGAAAGAGGAGTATAAACAAACCGAGGGTGATCCGATTGTGAAATCGCGTATTCGCTCCCGACAGCGGGAGATCGCCCGACGCCGTATGATGCAGGGAGTACCCAAGGCTCAGGTGGTGGTTACAAACCCGGTGCATATCGCTTGCGCGTTGCGGTACGAACGAGGTGTCATGCGGGCACCGGTTTTGGTGGCTAAAGGAAAGCGACTGATTGCGGAAAAAATCAAAGAAGTTGCTCGTCAGCATGGCGTTCCTGTTGTGGAAAATAAAAAAGTTGCTTGGGAATTGTTTCGCCATTGTGAAATAGGACAGGAAATTCCGGGATTTCTCTATCGAGCGGTGGCGGAGATTCTCGCTTTTGTGTATCGTCTGGAGCAGAAAGTAAGGAGGAAATAGTGCCGTGAACGAGAACTTAATCCGGATGTTGGAGCGAGGAGAAAAGAATAGCGATTTTCTCTTTGCCTTTCTTTTCATCGTGATCCTCATCATGATGGTTATTCCTCTTCCGCCTATGCTGGTTGATTTTCTCTTAAGTTGTAATATTGCCCTTGCGGTTATGATTCTTCTTGCCACCACCTATATCACCAATCCTCTTCAGTTTTCGGTTTTCCCTTCGCTTCTCCTTTTCACCACTCTTTTTCGATTAGCCCTGAATGTTTCTACCACTCGCCTTATTCTTTTGCGTGGCTATGCTGGAAAACTGATTGCTGCCTTTGGAACCTTCGTGGTGGGTGGGAATTACATCGTCGGTTTCATCATTTTTCTCATCCTGGTTATTATTCAGTTTGTGGTCATTACCAATGGTGCTGGGCGGATTGCAGAAGTCGCTGCCAGGTTCACTCTGGACTCCATGCCGGGGAAGCAAATGAGCATTGATGCTGACCTTAACGCTGGTCTTATCGACGATAAGGAAGCACGTCGGCGACGTCGGGAAATCGAGCGCCAGGCAGATTTTTATGGAGCCATGGATGGAGCCAGTAAATTTGTCCGGGGTGATGCGATTGCTGGCCTCATTATCACCATGATCAATTTCTTGGGCGGTATTGTGGTGGGAGCGCTACAAAGGGGATTAAATGTTCAGGAGGCACTCCAGACCTATGCTCTCCTTACGGTCGGTGACGGGCTGGTGGCTCAGATTCCAGCGTTGCTCATTTCTACGGCTAGTGGCCTCATCGTCACCAGAGCTGCCAGTGAAGAGAACCTGGGTCAGGATGTTTCTCGAGAATTAATGCAGGTACCACGGGCGGTATTACTCACGGCTTTACTCCTTCTCTTCTTGGGCATGATTCCCGGGCTTCCCAAAATCCCATTTATGCTGTTAAGTCTTGGTGCCGGAATCTTTGCCTATATGAGGCGCGAGAAAAAACCAGAAACGGAAATCGAAGCTGAAATGCCCAAGGAAGAGTTACCCAAGACACCCGAGGAAATCGCTCGTCTTATTGAAGTGAACCCGGTAGAGCTGGAAATTGGTTACGGTCTTGTACACCTCTTTGATGTGAAGGAAGGTGGAGCACTTTTAGATCGGATTACGCAGATGCGAATTAACTTGGCCCGAGAAAAGGGTTTGATTGTACCCCCGATTCGGGTAAGGGATAATCTGCGTTTGCGTCCCAACGAGTACGTGGTGAAAATTCGAGGGATTGACGTTGCCAAGGGTGAAATTTTACCTCATCACTATCTGGCCATTCATCCTCAAGGCGAAAGTACGCCCATCGAGGGAATCGCCACTCGAGAACCAGCTTTTAACCTTCCGGCATACTGGGTGAATGAAAGGCAGAAAGAAAATGCTGAAATCGCCGGATTCACTCTGGTTGATGCTGAGTCCGTTCTGGTGACCCATCTTTCTGAAGTGATTAAATCGCACGCGGCTGAGCTCTTAACCAGGCAAGAAGTTCAGCTTCTCATCGAGCAGGTTAAAAAGACTGACCAGGCGGTGGTTGACGAACTTATCCCACAGGCAATGTCGATTGGAGAGATTCAAAAGGTTCTCCAGAATCTTTTGGTGGAAAACGTTCCCATTAAAGATCTTCCTTTGATTCTGGAAGCGCTGGCTGATGCGGTTCACCAGGTAAAAAGTATTGAAGAGTTGACAGAAGTGGTGCGCAGAAAATTGGGCCGAGCTATCTGTAAGCAATATCTGACTGAAGACGAACGTCTTCACGCTTTAACGCTGGATACGCCTCTTGAGCAGTACTTTCAGCGGGTTTTTACTCGGGAAGAGAACCTTGATCCGCAGCTTTTCCGAGTGATTCTCAACAATTTGAGTGGTAATGTGGAGAGGATGGTCAGTATGGGATATTTTCCGGTTTTAGTGGTTCCTGGTAAAATAAGGAGAAGTTTGCGTAGTCTCCTTGGGGGGTACATGCCTCAACTCGTGATTTTGGCCATGGAAGAGGTGCCCCGTGAGCTGGAGTTGAAAGTTGAAGGAGTCGTAAAGGGCGGTTGACGAAAATGGAAAAGGATCGGATTTTTAAGGTGAATCGCCGGTTGAATGTGGGCCTCAAAAAGAAAGACGAAGATGGTCAGGAAAGAACCGTCTATTATTCCAGTCGTATTGAAGCCGTTGATAAGCAGGAGGTGTGGATTGCCACACCTCAGGAAAAAGGTGTTCTAGTGCCGGTGAGTGTTGGGGAAGAACTGGAGGTGTACCTGGTAAGCGAGAATGAAGTTTTTTATTTTCGATGTCGAGTGAAAAATCGGGTCAAGAAGGGTAATATTGCCTATCTTATTTTAAACATGCCCCAGGAAGTAATTCGCAAGCAGAGAAGGGAGTATGTACGGTTTAACGTGGCCTTACCGGTTCTATTAAAGAAGGGCGACAAAACGCTGGAAGCGACAACCAAAAACGTGAGTGGTGGTGGAATGTTAGTGCATCTCGACGATAAGAAGAACTCTCTTGAGGTTCAAGAAGAAGTTTTTTTCTGCCTGCAAATGAATGGAGGGGAAATAATTGGAAAAGCAGAGGTGGTGCGCAGAGATGAACCACATCTTTATGGATTTCGTTTTACTACCATTTCGGATAAGGATCGGGAAGAAATTGTCCGGTACATTTTTAAACAGCAGGTTGAACTGAGGAAGAAAGGGCTTTTAAAGCGATGAATAAAATTAAAGTGATGATTGTCGATGACTCCAGCTTTATGCGCAAAATGGTTGGTGATATTTTGGAAAGTGACCCCGGGATTGAGGTCGTTGCCAAGTGCAGCAATGGTGTGGAAGCACTCGAAAGACTTCGGTCGGTTACTCCTGATGTCATTCTGCTTGACGTGGAGATGCCCCGAATGGATGGTCTAAAATTTTTGGAAGAAGCACTTCAGCGAAGGCCTGAGCGAGTGGTCATGCTCAGTGCGCTGACCCAAGTGGGGAGTGAAACTACCGTTCTTGCCCTGGAGAAAGGAGCGATTGATTTCATTTCCAAGCCTTCGGGAAGCATTTCTCTGGATATCGAAAAGAAGAAAGACGAAATCATCCAGAAAATCAAAGCGGTGAGTCAGGTTTCTCTTGATCGACTCAAGAAGTATGTTGCAGGAAGCAAAGTGACGGAGAAGAGCGCTGTAAAGAGAGAGGAAAAGCGAGAATGTGAAAAGCTCGTTTTTGTTGCTTCTTCAACTGGAGGTCCTAAGGCGTTGCAGACGCTGGTTCGAAATTTGAGTCCTTTGAAAAATAGTGGATTGATTTTTGTGCAACATATGCCCAGTGGTTTTACGAAAAGCCTTGCGGAGCGGTTGAGTGAGATGGCTCCGTTACCTATCAGAGAGGCAGAAGAAGGGGAACGACTGATGGTCAATAGAGGAGTTATGGCCCCTGGCGGTAAGCATCTTCTGGTGGATAAGGACAAAAAGGTAGTACTCGGTGATGATCCCCCGGTTAAAGGCTTGAAGCCTTGTGCGGATATTTCACTTTTTTCAGCCGTGAAGGCGTTTGGAAAGAATATTTTGGCAGTGGTTCTCACTGGCATGGGAAAAGATGCTATGGAGGGATGCCGACTGGTGCGTCAGGAAGGGGGAATGGTGATTGCTCAAGATGAAGCAAGTTCCCTGATTTTTGGTATGCCCCGGGCAGTCATTGAGGAAGGATTGGCCAACCTTGTACTTCCCTTAGAAGAGATTGGAGAAGCGATTGTAGAGTGGGACGTCAACCAGCATTTTTCTGAGAGGGAACGCTGATGGAAAAGGAGGACATCCTCTATTTACGAGAGGTTGTGTTGCGGAGAACAGGTATCGACCTCTCGTTCTATAAAGAAACGCAACTTCGGAGACGCCTGCAGTTCATCATGCTCAGGGCTGGCGCGCAGAATGTTAAGGAGTACGCGCTTTTGCTGGAGAACGATCCCAAAATTTTGGAAGATTTTAAAAATCGTTTTGCAATCAATGTTTCTGAGTTTTTCCGGAACCCGGAACGCTTTGAAGACCTGCGCACGAAAGTGTTACCGGAAATCATTGCTGCCTCTGGCCCCATTCTCAAAATTTGGAGTGCGGGATGTTCGGTGGGAAGTGAGCCGTATTCCATCGCCATTGTCCTTGAAGAACTGAAACGTAAAAAGCTATACCATATATGGGCAACCGATATTGATGACGATGCGCTGCGTCAAGCCAAAGAGGGTGTGTATTCTGAAGCATATTTTCAGAGTATTCCTCCAGAGTATCTGGATAAATATTTCGTGAAGCAGGATGGAAGTTTCGCCGTTATTGCTCATCTCAAAAAGCGGATTGCCTTTGCCAAACACGACCTTTTAAGGGACGAAGTTCAGGGAACATTTGACCTCGTTGTTTGTCGGAACGTGGTGATTTATTTTGAGGAAGAGGCCAAAAAGATTGCTTTTGCTAAGATGAGTCAAGCGTTAAAAAAGGGTGGGTATTTATGGATTGGGAGTACGGAACGCATTCCGGATCCATCTTCTTTTGGTTTACAGTATGCCCTTCCCTTTTTTTACCGAAAGGTGTAGGAGGTGAAGGATGGATCTTTCTTTTGAGGGTCTAAATGAAATACAGCTTGACGCCCTGCGAGAGGTTGGTAACATCGGAGCAGGGAATGCAGCAACTGCTCTCTCCAAAATGGTCGGAAAGAGGGTGATGATGGATGTTCCTCTGGTCCGTCTCATTCCCTTGAAGGAGGTTCCAGACTGGTTGGGTGGGCCAGAGCAGGAAGTTCTTGGGGTTTATCTCAGCATGTTTGGGGCAGTGAATGGACATATCCTTTTTGTGATGACCATCGATGATGCTTTGAAAATCATGCACATTCTTTTGGGAGAGCTGACTCCCAGTCGGGAACAGATTCTAGAAATGGATGAGATTGCCTCTTCAGCTATGGGAGAAATTGGCAATATTCTGTCCTCTTCATACCTTGCTGCTTTAGCTGATTTTACCGGGCTTGATTTGAATCATTCTGTTCCGGCGATTGCGGTGGACATGGCCGGTGCCATTGTGGATGTCGTGCTGATTGAAATTTCCAAACGAGGTGATTATGCACTGCTTATCGAGACCGAATTTGTCGAAGAGGAAGACAAGATTAAGGGGTATTTTATGCTGATTCCGGATACCGGGTCTTTAGAGATTATTTTGCGGGCTATAGGAGTTGTGGGCGATGTATAGAAAAAGAAACGTGGGAATGGCTGAGTGTGCGGTGAGCAAAGATCCGGAAGAAGTATTGTGCGTCTTAGGTTTGGGTTCCTGTGTTGGCCTTTGTCTTTATGACGAATTAAAAGGTGTGGCGGGAATGGTTCATATTCTCCTTCCGGAAAAGATCGCTGGTCAACAGAACCCTTTTAAATTTGCCGATACGGCGCTTCCAGCTCTGATAAAGGAACTTGAGAAGGCAGGTGCCAAAACCAAGAATCTCCTGGCCAAGGTTTCCGGGGGAGCGAAAATGTTTTCGGGTTCAGATTCGCTTTTCGATATTGGACAGCGCAACGTTGAAGCAGTGAAAAATATTTTGAAAGAATTGAAGATTCCACTCCAGGGTGAAGACACCGGAGGAAGCCGGGGGCGGAGTATCTTTTTTTATGTGGAGAATGGAAAACTGGAAGTCAAAATTCTGGGTCAAGATATCAAGGTGATTTGAGTGGATTACTCCAGAAAGGGTTTAGCGCGTCTTTTTGCGCTTTTGGTGACTTGGATTGTGGTTGGGGCCTACGTTGTTTTTGGATTTTTGCGGCGTTTGAGCCTCTTTGCCATAGCTTGGCGGATTTTATTGCTCTTTCTGGTGGTTTATACATTGGTTTTTTACTATGCGCTCTGGGTTGTCTCTCAGGGAGGAATAGAGGAAGAGGGAAAAGTGAACCATGATGAATCTGGCGAAAACCAGTAGAGATTTGGAAGAATTGTGGGAGGCTTTCCTAGAAAAGCGAGATTCCAAGGCTCGAGCGAAACTCGCCGAGAACTACCTGTATCTGGTGAAGGTGGTTCTAGGGAGAATGTTGTCACAATTGCCGTCTCATCTTGAACGGGGAGACCTTGAACAGGTCGGTGTTATCGGACTTTTACAAGCTCTGGATCGTTTTCAACCAGGGCGAGGAGCCCGGTTTGAGACCTATGCCCTTTCGCGTATTCGGGGAGCGATACTGGATTATTTGAGAAGTCTCGACCCCTTGACT
>JBDIWM010000024.1:2500-29253 GCA_039638595.1 Atribacterota bacterium | reverse complement strand
GAATCCTTGGCCAAATTGGCTGACGAGCTGCGGACCCTGGTGGAACGCTTCAGGGTGTAGTGGTTTTCCCCCGCTTCTTCCGGAAGAAGCGGGGGTGAGTTACTCTACGATACGAATCAGCTCAATCGGAAGCATCCTCTGGTTGCCACGCCAGGCGGTTTTCGCCCAACTTGCAGAAGGGGTGTGGACCGGAATAGCACTGCCAGTCTATCCTTTTTGGAAAATCAAAATGTTTTCCCTCTGCATCACGTTATAGAGACCAAAAATGATTTTCTTGAGGTTGTGGCAGAGCCGGAATCCCATTGTCTGGGCACAGTCGGTGAAAAAGGTTACGGTGGGAATTTCTCCGCCCATATGGGTGGCATTCCCAAGTACGATCACCGCCTGCTTTCCGGGTTTTAAAACCCGGGCCATCTCCCGGATACTCTGCTTCAGGTCTTCGTTGTAGAGGGCAATTTTTTCCCTCCCCTTGCCCCGGACCCCGATGAAGGATTCCCGAAGGAGAAGGGGGTCATAGCCCATTTCCCGGAAGGCGTGGGCGTCGTTGACCACGTAATCAAGAGCGATGGAATAGGGGGGCGAGGTGATGATGCCATCCACGCTTTCGTCTAGAAGCGGCAGGTTCCGCGCATCCCCCACCCGAATATCGACCCGACCGAGCTCGAGGGGTAAATCCCGGACGAGTTCCGCATAGTCCGAAACTGACCCCACCATCCGCTGGAGGTTTTGCAAGAAAGCGCGGGGAAAATCTCTTCTGCGCCGGGTGTGGTCGCTGGTAGCGACCAGTTGAGCCATGAGGTAGAAGTTCCTCACCCGTTCTTCCGGAATGAAGGAGAGGTCAAGACCCCCCGTTTTTCCTCTTTGGGGTAGCAGGGATTCCACCCTTTCCCTCCACTGGAGAATGTCCGGTAAGACAAAAACCGATTCGGTCTTCACCCTGGTCTGTAAGACACTTAGGGGAGAAACATCAATTCCAATGCAGTGCACCCCCAAAAGTTGCGCTTCTAAGGCAGTGGTACCACTCCCCACAAAGGGGTCAAGGACGGTGTCACCCGGGTTCAGTCCGATAATATTGCAAAGGGCCCGAACCATCTGGGGATGGAACTTCCCCTTATAGGGGTAAATCCAGTGGGT
Organism: Atribacterota bacterium; assembly: GCA_039638595.1. Lineage (NCBI taxonomy): Bacteria > Pseudomonadati > Atribacterota > Atribacteria > Atribacterales > Candidatus Caldatribacteriaceae > Candidatus Profundicultor > Candidatus Profundicultor thermophilus. The sequence continues at coordinate 28,119 of JBDIWM010000024.1, read as the reverse complement.
GAGGTACTGGTTGACCGAGCGGGTGCGATTTTTCCCGATAATCCGGGAATACACCGTCGGCGTCCCAGCAATCCGGGCAAAATAGGCGAGTCTCCTTCCTGCTTTGGGGATGTCTTCCGCTTCCACCAGTCTGAATTCCCGAAGTCCGTCTTCGAGGGTGAATTTCACCCCCAACATGGTGAGTTCAAGCTGGGCCAGGGCCAGCTCATAGATGAATTGCACCTGGTCAAAAAGAACCAGCTCCTCCTGCCACAACCCTTTCTCCTTTTGATTTCGGCACTCCATGCCCCTGTTCCCCAGAAAAACCATTCTTTCGGTTTTCTATCCATTATACACCACGAAGATCCAAAAGGAGGGGGACCCCGTTGTTTCTTCTCTCCTTTCCTCTGTATAATGGATGCCATGGTGACCGCACATCGAGGAACGGTATTCCTGGTGATGGCAGCCCTCTTTTGGAGCCTTGGGGGAGTGCTCATTAAGTCGGTGGCTTGGAATCCGCTGGCCATTGCCGGAGCACGAAGCGGTATAGCGGCTCTGGTGTTCCTCCTTTACCTGCGCCGGCCCAGGTTCACTTTCTCTAAAACCCAGATTGGGGCCGCTTTCAGCTATGCCGGGACGGTGGTACTGTTTGTGTTAGCCAATAAATTGACCACCGCCGCCAATGCCATCATTCTGCAGTATAGCGCTCCAATTTACGTGATTCTCCTCTCTGGGCCTCTCCTCCATGAGCGCCCCAGAAAAGAGGACCTTATGGCCGTGGGAACGGTGTTTCTGGGTATGATTTTCTTCTTTCTGGGGAAGGTGGAGTGGGGAAGTCTCCTGGGGAACCTTCTTGCCATTGGAAGCGGGGTGATGTTCGCCCTTTTGGCCATCTTTTTACGTTTAGAACGGAATGGCTCGCCCTTTGAGGCAGTACTTCTAGGTAACATCGTGGCGGCCCTGATTGGCGCTCCCTTCATGGGGCAGGGAACTCTTGAGCCCCGGGGAATAGGGTTCCTGGTGCTTCTGGGGGTCTTCCAGATTGGGGTAGCCTACCTTCTCTACGTGGAAGCGGTGAAAACCGCGACGGCCTTTGAAGCCTGTTTTGTTCCCATCATCGAGCCGATTTTAAACCCGATATGGGTATTCCTCTTTTTGGGCGAAGCCCCGGGAAGGTGGGCACTTTTAGGGGGTGGGGTCATCCTCCTAGCGGTGGTGGGATGGTCCTGGAAAGCGGTCAGAAACGCTACCGGTAGAAGAGAATTCCCAGGAGTCCAGCAAGAAGGAGCAAAAGAACCGGGTTCACCCGGCGCAGAGAGAACAACACCACCCCCCCGGCCAGAAGAAGGAGAGAAAAGACGTTATCCACCCCCCGTTGAAGGAAAGAAAGGGCTACGGAGATAAGGAGGGCCAGGATCACCGGACGTAACCCTCGCAAGAAGTGTGTCACCCAGGAAGAATCGGTAAAATGAACCAGGAATCGGGAGGTGATGGCAACCAGAATCAGAGAGGGAAGGCAAAAGGCGCTGGTAGCAACGAAGGCTCCCAGCATCCCACCCACCCGAAAGCCGGTGAAGGTGGCCGAATTCACCGCGATGGGGCCAGGGGTGAGCTCAGAGAGGGTCACCAACTCCAAAAATTCCCGCTGGGTTAACCAGGTGGTGCGTTCCACCACCTCTTTTTCAATGAGGGGAAGAGCCGCCAGCCCCCCTCCAAAGGCAAAAAATCCCACCCTTAAAAAGGCAAGAAAAAGAGCGAAGTACATCATTTTTTGCGTACCATCCCATACACCCCTCCCAGAAGAACCACCCACAGAGGGTGGAAGTGGAAGAAGCGCAGGAGCACCACAAAAAGGAGGGCCACAATGAGGTCTTCCGCGTTTTTGACGACCGTTTTCCCGATATCCCATACAGCAAAAAGGATGAGGGCCGCCACCATTGGAATGGCCCCATGGAAAAAGTGCCGCACAGGGGTAAGGTTCGCGGCGCGAAAGAGGAAAAAGGCGAGGATCACGATAGAGAAAAAAGAAGGGAGCACCGACCCCAAGATGGAGATAAATTGCCCCCTTGGACCGGCGAGCTTGCGCCCGGCCAGAGAGGCGGTGTTGATGGCTACGGCCCCGGGAAGGCTCTGGGCTAAAGCCAAGATCTCCAGGAACTCATCCAGAGATAAAAGTCCCGGGCGAACCAGTTCCCGCTTGATTAACGGGAGCATGGCATATCCCCCACCCCAAGTGAAGGCACCGATGAGGAGAAATTTTCCAAACAGGAAAAGCATCCGATTTCCTCCCAACCAACCACCCCCTTTTCTTCCTTTCTTCTTCGTATTATACTCCTTAGAGAGGAAATGCCAATGCGAACCATCGCCAGAGAAACCCGGGTAGAACTCATGGTGGAACGCTCCCGGTTCGTTGCCCTGAGTTTTCGGATCGAAAGTCAGGAAGAAGGGAAGGCCAAACTGAAAGAGGTGCAGAATTTCTTCCCCGGTGCCACCCACTACGTGTACGCCTGGCGCCTGAGGGAGAATGGAGAATTTGCTTCCGACGGGGGAGAGCCGGCCGGGTCTGCTGGAAGACCGGTTCTGGGGGCCCTGCGGCACTCTGGGCTCATCCATACTCTAGTGGTGGTGGTGCGCTATTTTGGGGGAAAAAAATTGGGAATCCGGGGACTCATCGAGGCCTACGGGAAGGCTGCCCGAATGGTGTTAGAACGAAGCGGTCTTGCGGAGTACGCCAGAACTTCCCTTTTCACTGTGACCCTGAGCCCTCCCCACCGGGATTTCCTCGTCAACCGCTTGCGGGGAATGGTCCAGGACCGGGAAAGGGTCTCTTTAGACCAGGAAGGGAAGGTCCTTTTGCGGGTTTTGGAAACGGAAAGGGAGGCAGTACAAGCATTTTTAGGGTACATGCACCGCCAAGGAAAAGTGCTCCATTGTGAGGAAAGGGAGGGATTCTGGTGCGATACCTGAACTTAGGAAAAAGTGGGCTTCTGGTGTCAGAGGTGGCGTTAGGAACCATGACCTTCGGGCGGGAGGCAAGCGAAGAGGAATCGGTGCGGATGCTCCACCTCTACCTGGAACGGGGAGGAAATTTCATCGACACCGCCAACATCTATGCCCAGGGACGGTCAGAGGAAATCATTGGAAGAGCTCTCCAGGGCGAAAAACGCCACGGGGTGGTTCTGGCCACCAAGGGATTTTTCCGCATGGGAGAAGGGCTTTATGACCACGGTGCCAATCGCAAGCACCTGGCGCGGGCTTTAGAGGGGAGCTTGCGGCGCCTGCAGACCGATTACCTGGACCTGTACCAGATTCACTGCTTTGACCAGACCACCCCCTTAGAGGAGACCCTGGAAACCCTGGACCTCCTGGTGCGTCAGGGAAAGGTGCTCTACGTAGGCCTTTCCAACTACACCGGCTGGCAGATCGCCCGGGCGGTGGGAATCGCCGAGCACGCTCACCTTCCCCGTTTTATTTCCGCCCAGATGGAGTACAGTCTGGTGGAGCGAAACATCGAGCTTGAGGTGGTGCCCGCCTGTCGGGCTTTCTCCCTTTCCATCATGGCCTGGGGACCCTTGGGAGGAGGGTTCTTGTCCGGAAAATATAAGGCCGGAGAATTTCCCAAAGAGGGTCGGATTGCCCATGCCAAAGCGGAGTGGGAGGAACACTGGAGCCGGCGGGGCACGGAAAAGAACTTCCGGATTTTGAGCCTTCTTGAGGAACTGGCCAAAAAACATGGAAAAACCGTAGCCCAGGTCGCGCTCAACTGGCTCCTCCAAAAAGAAGGGGTCATCCCTATCCTGGGAGCAACGCGTTTAGCACAACTTGAAGATAACCTAGGGTGCGTGGGCTGGTCACTTACCCCAGAAGACATAGAGCACCTCGACGCGGTAAGCGCCCCCGATACTCCCTATCCTTATCGTTTCATCACCTGGGCGAATCAGGTAGTACAGGGAAAAGCTTAGCTAAGGACGTTGTCAAGGAGCATCATGACCATGAATCCAAGCATCAGGGCATAGGTGGTAAAACGGGCATTTTCCCGGTGGTGAGTTTCGGGAATGATTTCGTCGCCAATCACAAAAATCATGGCCCCGGCAGCCAAACTCATTCCCCAGGGAAGAAAAGAATGCATCACCGAAACCAGACCTGCCCCCAAAAGCCCTCCCAATGGTTCCACTAAACCAGTGAGCAATGCGATTAGAAAAGCCTGTGTACGAGTATACCCCACCGAAAGGAGCGATATCGCCACCGCCATTCCCTCGGGAATGTTCTGAAGCCCGATGGCGGTGGCCACCACAGTACCAGTGGTGATATTGCCACTCCCAAAACTCACCCCCACCGCCAGCCCCTCAGGAAAGTTGTGCAGAGTGATGGCAATCACAAAGAGCCAAATTTTGCGCAAACGACTCGCTGGTCCCTCTTGGCCCTTTTCAAAGTGTTCGTGGGGAATCGCTCGGTCAAGGAGGTCCAGAAACAAAGCCCCCAGAGCCACGCCAAAAAACGCCGGCCAGGCTCCGCCAACTTCGATGGCTGGAACCAAAAGGCTAAAGGCTGAAGCGGCAAGCATCACTCCGGCCGCAAACCCCAGAAGTTCATCGTGAAAGCGATGGGAGATACGATGGAGAGAGGGAAAAAGAACCGGAATCCCTCCCACCCCCGTCGCCAGTCCAGCCACTAGGCTTCCCACAATTCCCCACCACAGTGGACTCATTCACTTCCCTCCTCCGGTCATCCTCTCACGCATCCGAAAGGAAACAGCCGCCGCCAGAAAGGCTTTCAGGACATCAAAACCGATGAAGGGGAAAAGCCCCACCTGAAACACCTGGTATGCGGTAAGAGGTTTCCCCACCACTTTCATTATAATATAGAGATAAAAAAGTCCCAAGGGGTAGAGAAAAAGAAGCCCCAGGAGGGAAAATCCCAAAAGCGTCCAAAAAGAGCGGCTCTTTTGGCGGTGCAAAAAGAAGGATAAAAGAGGGGCGCTCACCACAAAACCCAGGATAAATCCAAAGGTGGGTTTGAGGAGATACCCTACGCCTCCAAATGGGGGGGTGGCAAAAACCGGAAGCCCCAAAAGCCCGAGGAGCAAATATCCAAACATCGCCAAAAAAGACTCTTTGGGGGTCAGAGTAAGGCCGCAAAGGAGGACCACCAGGGGTAAAAGGGAAAAGGGAACCAAAGTCGCCGTAAACCGAAAGAGCACGCTCACCGCCACCGCCAGAGCCAGGAAAAGGCTTGCTCGGACTAAAGAACGGAGGGAAACAGTCACGCTCTCACTCCTTTTCTCTTTTAGTTAACCAAAATTATATCAAAGGTTAACTAAAAGAGAAACCTCTCCCCACCAGAAACGCCTCCCCTCTATCCACAAGGCTCCTTCTTCGTCGATTTGCTGCGCTATCCCTTGGACGGCTCCCTCTCCCGAAACCACCCGCACCGGCTTTCCCAAAAAGGGAGCACGAGAGGAAAAAAGAGGAATCCAGGGAGCAAAGTTTTTCTGCTCCAAAAAGCGATGGTACTCCACCCCGAACACCTTCAAAAAGGCCCTTAATACCTCAAATCGCTTGACTGGTTCCCCTTTTACAAGAAAAAGAGAGGTGGCCCGGTCCCCAAGTTCGGGAGGGAAGTTCTCTCCATTCACGTTCACCCCCACACCCGCCACGACCCACTCCAGCCGGTCCATTTCCAAACTACTCTCCAAAAGCACCCCCGCCACCTTTTTCCCAGAAAGAAACAAATCATTGGGCCACTTGAGGGTGGGAGAAAAACCCAAGTCTTCTAAAGCAAGAGTCAGAGAGAGGGCAACAAGCAAAGAAAGGGCGGGGCAAAACCGAGGTTCTATCGGAGGACGGAGCAACAACGAAAATGCAAGAGATTTTTGGGGTTCGGCAAACCACTCTCGCCCCAAGCGTCCCCGACCCTGGGTCTGATTTTCAGTCACCACCAGGGTTCCTTCCGGACACCCCGCATGGGCAAGTTCTTTGGCCGCGGTGCTGGTAGAAGGAGTTTGGGGATAAAAAACCACCCGCAGGCTCGGAAAGGTTTCCTCAAGAAGCACCTCCAAGTAGGGACCAAAAAGGGAGTCCGGAAGCGCCTCCAGCCGGTAACCCTTGCGGGAAGGCTGGACTGGAAAACCCATCTTTTGAAGGGCCTGAACGCTTTTCCACACCGCCACTCGGCTCACCCCTCTTTTTTGGGCTAGAATTGCTCCGGAAATCGCCATGGGAAAAGCACCTACCAGATCCCGAAGGGTGGCTCTCCAGAGTTCCTCCATCACCGCCCCCCCACACCTCGCAACACCCGGAAAAAGACCACTCCTCCTGCAAACATGGGCAAATAGAAGGTGAACGACCGCCACAGAAGAACGAACAACCCTACCTTATTAATCCCCACCAATCCCGAAAAAACCGAAGCCAGCGATACCTCCGCTCCCCCACTGGCTCCGGGGGAGGGAATAAAGGAAAAGATGTAAAACAGAGGAATTTGCATCCCGATGACCCGTAAAATCGGGGGGGAACTGCCCAGCGCCCGGATGACAAAATAGGCTAAGGAAAAAATGAGGGTATAGTTAAACATGTAACACCCCAGGTTCCAGACCAGATACTGGGGTTTTTTGCGGAAAAGGATGGCAAAACCATTCCGGAACTCTTCCAGAAACCCTTCGATCCACTTCCGTACTGCCTCTTCGGAGAACTTCGCCCACCGGAAATGTCGGCGCACAAAGGAAATACCCCAGTTGGTGGCCCGAAAGAGCGCTGAAGGATGGTACAGGAAAAAAAAGAGGAGAAACATCACCACGCTATAGAAAATGGCAAAGGAATAGAGCACCCCCAAAAGTACCCCCCGCAGAGTGAACCCCACCCGAAAGAGGAACACAAAGATAAAAAGGAGAAGGAGCAAACTCACCTGGTAGAGGATCCCGCAGACTACCACCAAGCTACTCGCTTCCCCCCACCCCAGTCCGGAGCGAGCCAGAACGTAGAGCTGGGCCGGAGTTCCTCCGGTCATAAAAGGGGTAATGGAAGCCATGAAGTACTGGGAAAGCACCGCCACCAGGGCACTGCGGAAGGAAATCCTTTTCACCCAGGCCCGGGCGGTGAGATAAACCCGCAAGCCATCCACTATCCAGGTGGCAAAAAGCACAAGGAGCGCCACCCCCAAAAAGGGGAAGTGAAAGCGGGTCTGTTCAATGTCCTCGATGGAAAGACCCCGAAAAGAGGTAAAGGAAAAAATAAAGACCATGCTTCCCACACTGATGAGAATGGGGAAAACCACCCGTTTTTTGATTTTGGCTGGGTCAAAACGGGATACCGGAATGGGATTGTCCATCGATTTCCTCCTTTTTAGCGCCAGAGGAAAAAGGAGAGGGCCACGAACACCCCTGCTGCCCACATACCACCCTGGCGAATGATTTCCAGGGCTTCACCAATTCGCTCTACGGTGAGTTCCTGCAGGGAATCTCCCATAAAAGCCATCTCCTCGCGCTTTCCTCCATAGTAGTTCACCCCTCCCAAGCGTATCCCCAGAGCGCCGGCCATGGCGCTTTCCGGCCATCCAGCGTTGGGACTGGCATGGTTTCTGGCATCCCGGAGCGCGCACCGAAGCGCTCTCCGGGCGCCTCCCGGGGTAAAAATGGTTCCCAGGGCAATGAAGAACACGCTCAGCCGGGCCGGAACGAAATTGAGGATATCATCAAGGCGGGCTGAGGCAAAGCCAAAAAAGAAGTAGCGGAAATCCTGATACCCCACCATGGAATCGAGGGTGTTGGTGATTTTATAGAGAAGCCCCCCCAAACCGCCCAGAAGGCTCATGTAAAAGAGAGGAGCCAGAAATCCATCGCTAAAGTTTTCCGCTAGAGACTCCACACATCCCCGCACCACTTCCCACTCTGAGAGGTGTTCGGTATCCCGGCCCACCAGGTGCTTTAAGCACGCTCGGGCCCGGGGCAAATCTCCTCGCTCTAAAGCCTCCTTCACCTCTTCTCCTCGCTTACGCAGGGTCCGCAGGGCAAGAAAACTGAAGATAAAGTACCCTTCCAGCGCTAAAAAGAGGACCGGAAACCGGCGCCAGAGAAATCGTCCCAAAACGAAGTATCCTCCCCCCAGACCCACAAGGAGCACCACGACGAGTATAAACCCTAGCACAAACTCCTTTCGAAAGTTTCGCTTTCGGGGAAAGAGGACTCCTTCGAGTTTCTCAATGAGCACCCCAACGAGTGCCACCGGATGCCATCGCCCCTGGGGATCACCCAGAAGGGCATCGAGCAAAAACCCCAGCCCCAGAATCACCGCATTCACCTTCTCTCACCCTCCACATTCACCAGGGAAATGAGCTGCAAAAACCCTCCTTCTTCTCGGAATTGCACCACCACACCCGGGTCAAGGAGAATGGAAAAGGTAGAAGCAAAGTCGATACGCAAAAGGTGTACAAGAAGGGAGCGAATCACGCCTCCATGGGTAACGAGAAGATAGCGCCCTTCTGGCTCTTTTTGGAAAGTTTCCCAGAAGGTGGCCACCCTCAAAAGCACGGCCTCAAAACTCTCTCCCCCCGGTGGAGTAAAATGGAGCGGATCCCTTCTCCAGGCTCGCATCTCCTCGGGAAAACCGGTTTCGATCTCCGTCCAGCCTTTTCCCTCCCACACGCCAAATGAACGCTCCTTCAAAGCCTCATGGATCTCAAGCGGAGCCCCGTAGGCCACTATCTGGGCAGTCTCCAGGGTCCGTTTGAGGGGACTCACCAAAACCTTCCGAAACCCATCCTGAGGGAGCATCTCCCGTACCCGCAGGATTCGCCTTCGCCCCTCTGGAGAAAGGGGGATATCCATCCATCCAGCATAGTATCCCCTTTCGGTGGCGTCGGTGTCCCCGTGACGCAAAAGGTAAATTTCCTTCATGACCGAATCACCTTCACCCCTCCGGCAATGGCTTTCGTTGTCCATAGCCGAACCGGATACCTCCTCAGGCACATTTCCACCCGTTCCTGCATCACCGCTTCCGGATACACCCGCCGGTCAAAGAGCACCCCGAAGGCTCTCCCAGTATGAGCTCGATTCACCCCCAAGGCTCCTATTTCCCGACGATGCGCCTGCAACACCGTGAAAACTTCTTCGGGCTCCACCTCCTGCATGATGAAGCTGCTTATAGTGGCAGCCCGGCCCACCAGGTGCAAATCCTGTTCCTCCAGACCTCGCTCCAAAAGGGTAAAGGCTTCCTCGAGTTCTTTTTGGAAGCGTTCCCAGTTTTGTCGCAACCGTTCCCGGTCTACCTCTACGGTCTCCACTGTCCCGGGGAGTTCCACCACCACCACTCCCAGATACCGGGGGAAAGGAAGCCGCACCACCAGCTCTCCCCGGAGGTGGTCAAAGAGGGAAAGAGGTGAAAAAAAGGTCCCATCACTCGGTTCTACCTGAAGCGCCACCCGGGCAATCTCCTCTTCGGAAACTCTCCGTCCCAGAAGAGAAGCCAAAGCTCCCACCGCAGCCGCAACGTCAGCAGTGCTGGAAGCAAATCCTTTTCCCACCGGGATGGAACTGCGGCGAGAAAAACGGATCCGATCTATCAGGTCCTCCCGGCCCCAGAGTCTGAGGGCCACCTCAAGCGCTTTTTTCGTTTTCCAGAAGGGGGTTTCTTTCTCTTTTTCCTCTCCCAGAAACACCATCACCTCACCGAAGCAATCCGCGGTCAGAGAAACCAGAACCTCTTTCCCTTCCCGCAGTCCCTGCACCAGCTCTCCCACACTCCCCGGGCAAAGGGCTCGCATGGTCCTCAAAACCTCCCCAAGAAAAGCACCAGAGCTTCTCCCATCTCGATGGTACACCCCAACATATCGCCGTTCAATCCTCCAAAGCGCTTCTTGAATACCATTCCAAGCAGGTAAATGATACCAAAGTGGATGCCGATTTTCAAAAGGTGTTCTACCCCCTGGAATCTCAGCATCAAAAATCCCACCACGGCCATCCAGAAAAGGGAGAAAAAAAGGGAAACCCTTCCCATGAGTTCCTTCCCTAACCCCTCCTCAGCGAACGGAGGAAATAAAGCCGCCAGTTCCAGCACCCCCAGGCGCCCCAGAAGAGGAGCCCACAGGAAATAGAAGAAGTCCCGAGTTTCCATTAAGAGGATGAGCTTCAGAATGACGAACAAAAACACCCCCAGAGCCCCGAATGTGCCAAGGCGGGAGTCCTTGAGGACAGCTTTGCGACGATCTCTATCCGAAACCCAAAAGGCATCGCAGACGTCCGCCACCCCATCCAGGTGGAGTCCTCCGGTGAAAATCACCAGAACGAGTACCCCAAAAAAAGCTGACAAAGCTAAGCTTTGGGTCCAGGAAAACGAAAGCCACCAGATCCAGAACTGGATAAACCCCAGAGACATTCCCACCAGAGGGAAGAAGAAACTAGCCAAAGCCAGCTCTCCCTCTTCTGCCTGCACCCTCCCCACCGGAAAAACGGTGAGGAAACCAAAGGCCAAACGCAGGCACTTCAGTATTCTTATTTGAGTCGCCATGGAATCCCCGCCAGAAGGATATACACTTCGTCCACCTCTTTCGCTAACCACTGATTCACCCATCCCTGCAGGTCCCGAAAAAGGCGTCCCGCTTCGGTCTCAGGCACAATGCCCATCCCCACCTCATTGGATACCAGAACCAGGAAAAAGCCGTCCTTTTTACGCTTTTCAAGGAGGGCCCTCAATTCCTGCTGAGCTTGCATTTTCACTTTCTCTTCGTCTTTCTCCCGATAGAAGAGGTTATTGAGGAAAAAGGTTACACAATCTACAAGAAGGGCCATCCCCTTCAGATTCTTCCTCAGCACTTCGGCAAATCCAAAGGGCGCTTCCACGGTGGTCCAGGGCTCTTTCCGCTGTGCTCGATGGCGGGCAATCCGCGCCTCCATCTCCGCATCGGTGGGAACCCCGGTGGCACAGTACACGGGCCGCAGGCCACTCTCTTCCACCATCCGCATTCCCTGTTTGCTCTTGCCACTTCGCGCGCCCCCCAAAAGGAGGACGCTTCGGTTATAGCTTCTGGACAAATCTTTCCACCACCTCGAAAAAGAGTTCATTCTCCTCCCGCCGACGCACCGCCAGGCGGAAAAATTCCTCCCCCAGGCCCAAAAATTCGGTCAACCGGCGCACCAGAATACCCTCCTGGAGAAGGAGCTGAAAGAAGTCCTCTGGACTTTTTTTAACCCGGAAGGCGTAGAAATTGACCCGGGAGGGGAAATACTCCAGAATCGACCCCATCCGTCGGAACCGATTTTCCAAAAACTCCCTTTCCCACCCCAAATTCTCCCGGGTACAAGCATGGAAGGAGGATAAATCCGCAGAAGCCAGAAGGAAGAGAGTTCCCGCCAGAACCCCGTTGCAACTCCAGGGCTCAAGGTGGGGCTCCAAAAAGGCTATGTTGTCAGGATGGGAAAGGATGAACCCTCCCCGCAAACCCGGAATGGCATAATACTTGGTGAGGGAACGCACCAAGTAGAGGTTCCGGTCCCGGGCCAGAAACGGAGCGAGGGTCGTCTCTTCCCCCATGAATTCCTGAAAGGCCTCGTCCGCGATCACCACAAGCTCAGAAAACCCCCTTGCACGAAGCGCATGGTAGAGTTTCACTCCTTCTACCTCTCCCAAGGGATTGGAGGGGTTACCCAGAACCAAAACTTCAATCCCCTCTTTTTGGATCACCTCCACCAGACGGTCTTCTTGGGCGGCGGGGAAAAGTAAGAAATGGAACACCACTTTTCCGGAAATTGCAAAAGCCCGGGCATACTCAGTAAAAAGAGGCTCCAAAACCAGTACCCGTTTTACGGGCAAAACCCGGGAAAGAAGGTAAATCCCCTGGGTGGCCCCATTACAGGGAAGAACGAAGGACGAATCGTACCCGTAAAGGGCCGCAATGGGGTTCCGATACAGGGAAAGGTCAAGCGGGGGGTAGAGTTGAGCGAAGCGGAAAAGTTCCCCCCACTTCTCCACGAGCACCTCCGGAGGTCCCCAGGGGTTGAGACTAGCACTGAAATCTGCCCGAATTTTTATTCCGGAGCGTTCAAGTTCAATCCATCTTCCACCATGAGCATGAGTTTTCATTGGATTAAGGCCACGTCAGCAATCTCATCGTTTTTGTCCAGACGAATCAGACGTACCCCCTGGGTGATCCGCCCCTGAAGAGGAATTTCTTCAAGGTGCAGACGAATGAGAAGACCGCTTTTTGTGGAAAGGAGCACCTCTTCGTTCCCTTTAATGGGGGCAACCCCTAGAAGAGGGCCTCCTCGCCCGGTTTTCATGATGATGATACCCCGACCACCCCGGCGGCGCCGGGGGAAATCGGCCATCTCGATGCGCTTGCCTAAACCGAGGCTAGAGACCACAAGCAGGGTTTCTCTCCCTTCAAGAAGGCACGCTCCCACCACATGGTCCTTCTCCCGCAGGGAAACACCCCGTACTCCTCCGGCTACCCGTCCCATAGGCCGGACGTCTTCTTCCGAAAAGAGCAGCCCATAACCCCGGGCGGTGGCTAAGAAAATATTCTGCCCTCCCTGGGTGACGAATACCGCGCTCAAGGCGTCCTTCTCCTCCAGGGTGATGGCCCGGATGCCCTTGCGGGTTATGGACATGAATTCAAGGAGGTCACTCTTTTTCACCTTGCCACGCCGGGTGACGAAGAAGAGGTACTTCCCCTCTTCGAAACGGCGTATTGGAATGAGGGTCACCACCCGCTCCTCTCCCTCCAGAGGGACGAGGTTCGCAAGATGCATCCCCTTCCCCTGACGGGGCGCTTCCGGAATGCGATGGGCGGGAAGCTGGAACACCCGCCCGGAGCTGGTGAAGAGGAAAACCCGGGAAAGAGTGGTGGTCACGGCGATATCTGAGACCAAATCCTCTTCCTTGGTGGTGATGCCGGTAACTCCTTTTCCACCTCGCCCCTGCCGGCGGTAGGTCAAAAGCGGAACCCGCTTTACATACCCATCCCGGGTGAGGGTGATGACGATGTCCTCCTCCCGGATGAGGTCTTCTTCATCCACTTCCTCCTCTTCCTCCACGATCTTAGTGCGACGGGAATCGGCATACTTGACCCGAACAGATTCCAGTTCCTCTTTCACCACTCCCAAAAGAACCTCTTCCTGAGAGAGGATTTCCCGCAAACGGGCCACCTTTTTAGTCAGTTCCTCATACTCGGCGGCAATTTTTTCCCGTTCCAGCGCCACCAAACGTTGCAGGCGCAGCTCCAAAATCGCCTGGGCCTGCTTTTCGGTGAAGGAGAACCGGGTGATGAGGGCCTCTTTGGCCTCCGGAACGCTCTGGGAAGCTCGTATCGTGGCAATCACCGCATCGATATAGTCCAGGGCCTGCAAAAACCCCCTGAGAATATGGATACGTTCCTCCGCCTCGCGGAGTTCAAAAGCACTGCGACGCCGCACCACAGTTTTGCGGTGCTCAATAAAGTGGATGAGGGCCTCTCTCATCCCCAGGATTTCCGGTTTCCCATCCACCAGAGCTAAAAGGATCACTCCAAAGCTCACCCGGAAGGCGGTGTGCTTCAGGAGGTAATTCATCACGTAGTGGGGATTAGCCCCCCGGCGCAACTCCAGAACCACCCGCACCCCATCCCGGTCGGATTCGTCCCGCACTTCCACCACTTCCGAGAGTTTTTTCTCCTCGATCAGGCGGGCAATGTATTCTACGAGCTGGGCTTTGTTCACCTGATAGGGAAGTTCTCGGATGATGAGAGCCTGCTTCCCTTTTCCCACCTCTTCAAAATAGGCTTCCCCCTGCAGAGTGAATTTTCCCTTCCCCTCCCGGAAGTACTCCTCAATCCCTCGGCGTCCCACGATTTTGCCTCCAGTAGGAAAATCAGGTCCGGGAATGAAGCGTAAAAGCTCCTGATACGAAGCCTGGGGGTGATCGATGAGAAAAAGAATCCCCTCGATGAGTTCCCCCAGGTTGTGGGGGGGAATGTTGGTGGCCATACCCACGGCAATCCCGGAAGCCCCGTTAGCTAAAAGTTGCGGCCAGAGCGCCGGGAGAACCGTTGGCTCTTTGGCCGATTCGTCGAAGTTGGGGACAAACTCCACCGTCTCCTTTTCCAAATCCTGGAGGAGTTCCGCAGCAATGGCGGACAAGCGCACCTCGGTATAGCGCATGGCCGCGGGGGGGTCTCCATCTACTGAACCAAAGTTTCCATGGCCGTCCACCAGAGGATAACGGTAGGTGAAATCCTGGGCCATGCGCACCAGGGCCTCGTACACCGCCATGTCCCCATGGGGATGGTATTTTCCCAGAACATCTCCCACCACTCGAGCACTCTTACGGTAAGGTTCCCCAAAGCGCAAATTCATCTCGTGCATGGCGTAGAGAATGCGCCGCTGCACCGGTTTGAGCCCGTCGCGGATATCAGGTAGGGCCCGCCCCACGATGACGCTCATGGCGTAGTTGAGGTACGCCTCTTTCATCTCCCCAGCAATATCAACCAGAATCACTTTTCCTTTTTCTTCAGTCATGGCCCTTCGTCCTTATATATCCAGATTCACCACTTCATGGGCGTGCTCCCGGATGAATTCCCGGCGGGGTTCCACTGCATCACCCATGAGGATACTAAAGGTTTCTTCTGCCAAAAGCGCGTCTTCCACCGTCACCTGCTTGAGGGTCCGGGTTTCTGGGTTCATGGCTGTCACCCATAACTGTTCGGCGTTCATCTCCCCCAGGCCTTTATAGCGCTGGATGGTGTACTTCTTCCCCCTAAGATTCGCCAGAAGTCCTTCAAGCTCCCGGTCGTCGAAAGCGTAATAGTCGTTCTTTCCCTCTTTCACCCGGTATAAGGGGGGAAGAGCAATAAAAATCCTTCCTCCTTCGATCAAATCTTTCATGTACCGGTAAAAGAAAGTAAGGAGCAAGGTCCGGATATGGGCTCCGTCCACATCGGCATCGGTCATGATGATTACCCGGCGGTAGCGTACCTTGTCGGGATTAAAATTTTCCCCAATTCCACATCCCAGGGCGGCCACGATGTTCCGAATTTCCTCGCTTCCCAAAATCTTGTGGAGGTTGGCCTTCTCCACGTTGAGGATCTTTCCCCGCAAGGGCAAAATGGCCTGGAAGCGCCGGTCCCGACCCTGTTTGGCTGAGCCCCCAGCTGAGTCACCCTCCACGATGAACAGTTCCGCTCGCTCTGGATTGCGTTCCGCACAATCGGCCAACTTCCCTGGAAGGGAAACCGACTCCAGAGCATCCTTTTTCCGCTCTAACTCCCGAGCTCTTTTGGCCGCCAAGCGTACCCGCACCGCTTGGAGGATTTTCTCCACAATCGGACGGGCCACCTCCGGATTTTCCTCAAAAAAGGAGGAAAGAAAAGTATAGGCGAGGTCTTCTACCACTGGGCGAACTTCAGGGTTCCCGAGTTTGGTCTTAGTCTGTCCCTCAAACTGGGGATTGGGAAGGAGCACGTTCACCACCGCGCACAAACCCTCTCGAACATCATTCCCCGTGGGTGGTTCCTCTTTCTCCTTCAAAACCCCGTGGCGCTCCAAGTACTCGTTCACCACCCGGGTGAGGGCAGTTTTAAAACCGGTCACGTGAGTGCCACCCTCTTCAGTGTTGATGTTATTGGCGAAGGAAATCAGGTTTTCCAGGTACCCCTCGTTGTACTGCAGGGCCACCTCCACCTTCACCCCGTCCCGTTCCCCCCCAAAGAAGATGGGGTCAGGGTGTAAAACTCCCTTCCCCGAGTTGAGGTGAACCACCAGAGCCCGGATTCCCCCCTCAAAAGCGTACCGTTTTTCCTTTCCGCTACGCTCATCCAGAATGCTGAGAGATAAACCCGGGTTGAGGTAGGCCAGTTCCTTCAACCGCTGCGCCGTGGTATCGAAATGGAACTCGGTGTCGGGGAAAATGAGGGGATCCGGCTTAAAGCGGATGGTGGTACCACTGCAGTCGGTATCGCCCACCACCTCAAGCTCGGTCACCGGCTTTCCCCGCTCGTAGCGCTGGCGATAGCGTTTTCCCTTCGTGCAGACCTCCACAAGAAGCCACTCCGAAAGGGCGTTCACTACCGAAACCCCTACCCCATGCAGACCTCCTGAAATGGTGTAGGCTCCACTGCCAAATTTTCCTCCCGCATGGAGCTTGGTCAACACCACCTCCACCGCCGGACGTCCCGCCTCCGGATGCACCTCCACCGGAATTCCCCGGCCGTTGTCCGCCACCGAAGTACTCCCGTCCCGGTGCAGGACCACCCGCACTTCGGTACAGCACCCAGCCAGGGCTTCATCGACGCTATTATCCACCACTTCAAAAATCAGATGGTGCAGTCCCCCAGAACCGGTATTCCCGATGTACATGCTGGGGCGCTTGCGTACCGCTTCTAACCCTTCTAAAACCTGAATCTGTTCCGCACTGTACTCCCGCACTTGAGCCAACTTTTTCTCACCTCATCACTGACACTGAATCTTCACTCGTTCCACCGCTAAACCAGCTTCCCGAAATTTTTCCCGGATGGCCGAAACCCTGGCCTTCACCTGAGCGGTGTAGAGGGGATCCTCCACCCGCAGGTACAGCGTTCCATGGCTAAACCTGACCGGAGCCGCCACCGCCGCTATTTCCGGAAACCACTCCCCAAAGTGCCGTAGTGAAGAATAGGCCGAAATCTGGGGAGCAATTCCCGCCTTTTTCAGGTACTCCGCTAAAATTTCCCCGATGGGGGTGGGTTTCCCCGAAAAGAACCGGTTTTCGGTCACCGGCTCACCACCGCCTGATTCCTCCCTCCTCCACCTCAAATCCCTGGGCTAAAGAGGTTTTCACCGCCTTCTCCGCAAGTTCTCGCTCTGTGGTGGTGACGAACACCTGACTCCCCCGCAAAACCTGCTCCAGAACCAGACGACGGCGTTTTTCATCCAGCTCGGAAAAGAGGTCATCGAGGAGCACCACCACCCTCTCCCTAGTCTTTTTACGAATGACCTCCATTTCCGCTAGCCTCAAAGCTAACACCACTCCTTTTCTCTCCCCCTGGGAAGCAAAGTCCCGTACCTCCTGTCCTCCCAGAAGAAGACAAATCTCATCCCGGTGGGGACCAAAAAGGGTCATACCCCTCTCTTTCTCCTCTTCTTCAAACTCCTTCTGCGCCTTCTTTAAACCCTCTTTGATTCCTTCCCTCCACGAGTACCCCTCACTACGGTACTCGACTTCCAGCACCCCCCTCCCAAAAAGAGCCTGGTAGGACTCTTTCAGAAAGGGAGCGAAAACCCCCATATATTGTACTCGCCACTCCACAATCCGCCAAGCCAGAGCGAGCATTTTCTCACTATAGGCGGGGAGGAGTTCCCTCCCCTCCCCTTCTCGCAAGAGCCAGTTTCTCCGCTCCACCACCTTTTCGTACTCCCGCAGGAATTGACGATAGGGAGGAAAAAGAAAGGAAATAGCCTGATCAAAGAAGTACCGGCGATTCTTGGGGGCTCCTCCCACGATTTCGGCATCTTCGGGGAAGTACCCCGTCAGCCACACTGGATCCTCTCCTTTTCCTCGCTTTCCATTCACCCGCCATTCCTTTTTCCCGTTGTGGTGCAGGACCACCTCTTTGGTAAAAAATCCCCTGGCACCCTGGATTTTTGCTCCGATAAATGCCCCCTCTTCCCCAAAGTAGACAAGTTCATGATCTTTAGCCCGGCGAGGAGAAAATCCCCGGGCCAAAAGAAAAAGGGCCTCCAGGAAGTTACTTTTCCCTTGGGCATTATCCCCCACCAAGAAAATACAACCTTCAATAAAATTAAACTCCACCTTCCGCAGGTTCCTGAAATTCCGCACCTGAACTTCCTGGAAGTACATAGAGGAGGCTACTCCTCCCTAAGCTTCACCGGCATCACCACGTACTGGAATGGCCCTCCTTCCTCAAACACCTTGGCCGGAGAGAGTTCCCCTGAAAGTCCAATCTTTACTCGTTCCCAGTTCACCACCCGCAAAGCCTCCAGAAGATAACGGACGTTAAAAGCTACGTTCAGGCGCTTCCCTTCCACTTTTCCCTCCACTTCTTCTTTGGCCACTCCCACGTCTTGAGCCTGACACACGATCTCTACTCCCTCCTCTTTGAGGACCATTTCCACCACCGGGCTCCCCGCCGAAGCCACCAGCGAAGCCCGTTCCAACGCCCCTAAAAACTCCACCCGGAGAACCTCGATCTCGGTGATGAACTCTTTGGGAATCACCTGCTCATAGCGGGGATATTCTCCCTCAATAAGTCGAGAAAAGAGGTCCGTACCATCCAGACGAAAGAGGACTTCTCCCTTTCCTGGAAAAATGGTCACCTTTCCCCCAGAGACAAGACGCAACAACTCACTGGCAGAGCGAGCAGGGATGATACCCTGGTACTGCTCTACGGTACTCCCAAAATCCTTGATCTGGCGCACGCTGAGGCGGTGTCCATCGGTTGCCACCAGGTATAGCTTTCCTTCTTGAAGAGAGAAGAATACCCCGGTGAGCGGAGGACGCATTTCGTCTTTGGAGACGGCAAAGTAGGTCTGTAAGAGCGCTTCCTTCAACTCTCCTCCATCTACAACAATCGGAGAATCTTCAGGGAAGGGTGGAAAAAGCGGAAAATCCTCTGGAGAAAACCCAGAGAGTTTATAGTAACTCTTCCCAGAAAAAATCTCCACCGTGGAATCAGGCTGGGAAATGAGGCGTATGGTTCCTCTACCGCTACTCCGCACTAGGTTATAGAAAATCTTTCCAGGCAAAACTGCATTTCCTGAGGTTCTCACTTCTACTGCACACCAGGCTCGCACACCCATTTCGTAATCAGTAGCAGTGAGTCGTAATTCATTTTCCTCAGCTTCGAGTAGAATTCCAGAGAGCACCGGTACCGCTGGACGTCCAGAAACCACTCGGTACACCCTTCCCACCATCTCTTTAAGGAGGGTGACGTCGATTTCTATTTCCACCTTTTCATCCTCCCTTCTTGTACTCTTTTGAAATACCTTTCAAAACATAGTAGTAGTAGAGATACGTCTTTCCTGTGGAAAACTCTCCCTTTTTCCTTTTGGCTCTTCTCTTCCTGGAACACCAAAACCTGTGCATAAGGTGTTTTTCTGGTTTTGACTAGCTTTTTTCAGCCCGGATTTTTTCAATTAATCCACTGATTTCCGCCGCGAACTGTGGATTGCTCTTTATATCCCCTTTGATTTTCTCGTAGGCATGGAGAACTGTCGTGTGGTCCCGTCCTCCAAATTCCTCTCCAATGGAGGGGAGAGATAAGTCGGTAAGTTCCCGGGCTAAATACATGGCGACCTGCCGGGGGTAGGCTACCTCTTTACTACGCTTTTTGGCTCGCATGAGGCTAGGTTTAAGGTTGAAGTGTTCGGCCACCACCCGCTGGATGGTGAGCACTGAGATCTTGTGGTTCTCCCGCCGGGGAAGGATGTCTTTGAGGATTTCCTGGGTGATTTCCAAGGTAGGACTCACCCGGTTTAAGGTGCAGAAAGCTTTGATTCGCACCAGGGCTCCTTCCAACTCCCGGATGTTAGAGGGGATGCGATTGGCGATGAAGTTCATCACCTCTTCCGGTACTTCCACTCCTTCTATCTCCGCCTTTTTGCGCAGGATAGCAATCCGGGTTTCTAAATCCGGGGGTTGGATGTCAGCAATGAGTCCCCATTCGAACCGGGAGCGCAAGCGGTCTTCAAGGGTGGGAATCTCCTTGGGTGGCCGGTCGCTGGTGAGTACAATCTGTCTGAAGGCTTCATGCAGGGTATTAAAGGTATGGAAGAACTCCTCCTGAGTCCGCTCTTTTCCAGCCAGGAACTGGATATCGTCAATAAGGAGCACATCTACGTTACGGTACTTCTGGCGAAACTCTTCAGTCTTATCATCCCGAATGGCGTTGATGAGCTCATTGGTGAATTTCTCTGAAGAAGCGTAAACGATCCGGGCTTTGCTATCGCGGTTTAAGATGTGGTGGCCGATAGCGTGCATGAGGTGGGTTTTTCCCAGACCCACGCCCCCGTAGATAAAAAGGGGATTGTAGGAACGGGCCGGGCTTTCGGCCACCGCCATGGCTGCGGCGTGGGCGAACTTATTACTGTTTCCCACTACGAAACTTGAAAAGGTATACCGAGGGTTGAGGTTGGGTTTCTCCCATTCTCCCCCCCAAGCCGGTTCCAAAGGTCTTTCCCCTTCTTTCCCCAGGGAGGGTTCCACCACCACTCCGATTTCTAAGTTAGGAAGGTCCGTCCCAAGTGCCTTTTGAAAGGCATAACGAATGAGTTCTAGATACCGCTGTTCCAGCTTTTCCCGGCAAAATTCGCTGGGCACCGCCAGGAT
The DNA here is from genome assembly GCA_039638595.1 of Atribacterota bacterium. NCBI lineage: Bacteria > Pseudomonadati > Atribacterota > Atribacteria > Atribacterales > Candidatus Caldatribacteriaceae > Candidatus Profundicultor > Candidatus Profundicultor thermophilus. Next base: position 7,858 of record JBDIWM010000024.1, on the reverse strand, counting down.
GAGCTTTCGTTCACTGGCCGAAATGGCTCTGGTATTCTCCAACCAGGCATGGTACTCTGGAACGGAGAGCTGTTTCTCTAAAATCGACAGAGTTTTTATCCACAGCTCCTGAACCTCTTTTGAGAAGGCTTTCATACTGATACACCTCAACTATTCGATTTCCATCCACGGAGTTTTCCACAACCCATTCCTTAAACCCTCCTTTTTCCCGTCCTTTAAGGAAAAAATCACCATTTTCTATTTTTTCTTTCCCATTTTTCTCTTTTTCCGCGGGAGGGTGGAAAACCGTTCTGTCCTCCATTTAACCATAGATTCCTCTTCCTTGCAAGTTATCCACAGCTTACTCACAGTTGTGGATAACTGGTGAGAGGCGGGGTTTTGCCCTTACGATTCCAGAAAATTTTTCTTTTTCCCTCGCCTTGGGGGAAAAAGGAAAAATTTTCTGTGGTATAGTAGAAAAAAAGGAGTGGGAATCATGAACGAACGAATTTTTGGACGGTGTGGTGTGGCAGTGAGCGAAGTGGGTTTTGGGGCCTGGGCCATTGGAAGCGGCTGGGGAAAAGTGGAGGAAGAAGATGCCATCGCCGCTCTGCACAAGGCCGTTGATTGTGGAATGAACTTCATCGATACTGCCGACGTGTACGGCGACGGAAGGAGCGAACAACTCATTGCCCGAGTTCTCAAGGAACGAAAAGAGCGAGTTTTTGTGGCCACCAAAGCCGGACGGCGTCTTTCTCCTCATACTGCTGACGGTTACAACGAGGAAAACCTCACCCGGTTTGTGGAGCGGAGCCTCAAAAATCTCCAGGTTGACACCATCGACCTTTTGCAGCTCCATTGCCCACCGACCGAGGTCTACTATCGCCCTGAGGTTTTTGAGGTCCTCGATAAACTCGTCGCCGGGGGAAAAATTCGCTACTATGGGGTTAGCGTCGAGAAGGTGGAGGAAGGTTTGAAGGCCATCGAGTATCCTGGAGTGCGCAGCGTGCAGATCATCTTCAACGTCTTTCGGCAAAGGCCCGCAGAGCTCTTTTTCTCTCGCTGTCGGGAAAAGCGGGTGGCTATCATCGCGAGAGTGCCACTCGCCAGTGGTCTTCTGACTGGAAAGATGACCAAAGACACCGCTTTTCCTCCTGATGACCACCGGAACTTTAACCGCTATGGGCAGGCCTTCGACCGGGGAGAGACCTTTGCCGGAGTGGACTTTGAAAAGGGCCTGCAGGTGGTCGAGAAACTCAGGGCGCTTGTTCCTCCAGGTTACACCATGGCCCAGTTTGCCCTGAAATGGATTCTCATGTTCCCGGAGGTGACTACGGTTATTCCCGGAGCCAAGAATCCTCGTCAGGCAGAGGAAAACGCAAGGGCTTCAAGCCTTCCACCTCTTTCGGAGGAAGTCATGGCAGAAGTGGAACGGATTTACTGCACTTCAATCCGGGAGGATGTCCACCACCGGTGGTAGGGGTTTTGGAAGGTTGACTCCGCATGGTATTCCTGGAGGGGGTGTGAGAGATGATCCGCGGCGCCATGGGGTGATTCCGGAAGGTTGGGAAATCAGGGCGTTCCTCGGAGGGTTTTTGGAGAAAGTTTCATTCTTCATTCGCTGGCGTACAAGCCGGTTCGGGAATAGATGGTAAGGGGGCAAAAAGTCGGAGATCCGTTCCAGCTTTTCTTCAAACCCCGCGATGTCCTTACCGGTGGATTCGTTTATCGACGTCCACACCTCTGAAGAATCTCAAAATACCGGTTGAGGGCCGTCTCGATGGAAGAGGCAAAAACGTCTTTCGCCAGGGTTCCCAGTTTGTTGGTCAAATTCCCCATTACTCTTGCATGGATCCGATGCTCCTTTGCGACGACTAGCCCTTGAACGTTTGCATCCCCTCTTGAGGTCTCGTGTCTTGTTCTTCAAATTTTGGATTTCAATCTCCGTTTTCTGCTGAATGTAGGGTACCCGCATCAAGGCTTCTTCCAGTCGGTCCACCCGTTCGGCAGTCGAGCCCATGGTCATCACTTTTATACCATTCTCCCAGACCTTTTGAGAAAGAGGGTAGGCTGGCCTTTTTCTCCTGCAGGACGGTGTATAATGCTCTGAAAGGAGGTAGAAAAAGTGAAAAAACGCCTGATTCCCTTCGTTTTTCTTTTCGTTTTGGTGCTTCTTTCTGGGAGCACTCTCGGCTGGGGGTCCTCGGTGCGGGGAGGGGGGTTTTCGAACCTTAGCTAACCTTTCCGAAACCCAGATCAAAATCATCCTGAAAGGAAAAAAATGGGGAAAACCTTACCGGAGCCTCTCTTGCCCTTTTAGAGCTTAACCTCACCTTGAACGAAGATTCGAAAGGGAAATACCTAGCCCTCTTCAAACAGATTGAATCGACCAGAGCTTACACCCTTACCATTTCCGCTCCAGGCTACGAACCGCAAACCCGTTCTCTTACCGTACGAGGGAATTTCCTCAGTATCTTCTCCGTAGTTATGACGCCAAGTACCGGTGAAGAGCCCCAGGGTGGCGAAACTGAGATTCAGCAACCAGCCTCGGCCGTGACGGGAACGATGACCCTCCTTTCCCCTTCCCGCTCTGAAATCCATGCTGATGGTCCCATTTCTGGCTGGTGGCTACGAGCGCCGGGACACTCTGCGTGGTTCACCTTTGCCCCTGCGAGAATCCGTGGGGTGGCTTCGGCCGCGCTCAACTTCGTTTTCCTGGTCACCAACCGTGCCAATGGGGGAAGCGGATTTACCACCCATCCCCAGGCGGAAATCCTCGACGCCCGGGGCCAGATTCTTCATACCCATTTCGCCCCCGCTGTGAGGACGATACCCATGGGGTAGGGTATGAAGTCTGGGGCTTTTACGAAGCCCCGATTCTTACCGAACTTCTTTCCAGGGATCGCCCCTTTACGGTGCGCTTGGCCTGGCCCTTCACCAAAGAAGTACACCTTGCTGCTCGGGACAACTCCGTCGTTTTGGCCTATGTGGTGGGAAAGGCTCCCAGGTAAGCCTACGTCTTTCGCAAATGGTTGAGGTAATTGAGAGTAAAGAGCACCTTGCCCTTGATGGAAACCTCATGGGTATCTAAAATCCGGGGTTCGTAGCGGCTATTTTTGGGTTGTAAGACCACCGTTTTTCCCCGGAAAAAGACCTGTTTTATGGTGAGCCCTTCTTCGTCCACCTCTAAAACCGCAATATCCCCGGACTGGACGGCGATGTCCGGGGAAAAACACACCAGTCCCCCGGGAACGATTCCTGCTTCCAGCATGGAATCCCCCAGGGCGCGGATAAAGTAGACCCGAAGGCCGTGCTGGTAAGCCTTCCCCACCGCCATTTCTAAGAACTCCCTGGGGATGGGCTGTAAGGCATCGATATAGTCGTCGAAGCGTTCGGTGGGTATTCCGCAGGGGATACTGCCCGAGAGTAAGGGCACCAGCACCATATCCGGGGAAACCTCAAAGAAGTCCTTGGAGAAAATACCCTCCCGCAGGAAGAGTTCCTTTTCCGGCATCTCCAGAACCTCGGCTAATCGCTTTAAGTGCTTCATGCCTGGCTTTCGATACCCGGTAATCCAGTTAGAAACAAGCTCCTGAGAAACTCCCAGAAGCTTTGATACCTCTTCCTGGGTGAGCCTTCGCTCTTTGAGTAACTCCTTCAGCCATCGGCGTTCCTGTCTCATGTGTCCATTTTAGAGAATGGTGTTCCGAAAGTAAAGATGGCCCCCACCAAAAAACGCTCTCCCCGGAAAATCACCCCATCTTCGTATTATGTGTAAATTACATAATGTTTAAACTCAGAAAAGAGGTTGGCCCATGCGTTTTTAAAAGCCCCATACCGGACCTTTTTGCACCTGGCGGGAGTGGGAAGATGAACAAAGTGTTTGGTGGTTACCCTGTGCATCTTATTTTACCATGCCGGCTCTTCCGGGTAGTGTTTTCCGGGGTATAGGAAAATCATGGAATTCTCGGGTGAGGAGCAAAACCACTATCTCCCGGGTTTTACGGATTCTCCAAAAAGGGGGTTTCATCGTGGTTATCCCATCCCGCAGAACGCATGCTCCCAACTACTCTTTCGCTAAAGAAAAGGGAGCGTATCCCTAACGGTGAATGGAAAAACATTCCTCCTTCCAGGAGCCTGCGCTTGTGAACCTCACTGTTTCAAGCAAATCAGAGGTAGGACGAGGGTCGCCGCCGCGTGATTTCCCTCTCCCGGACTGCTCCCGTTACGGGAAATCCTTTATCCCTCACCTGGGAGCGGAAAACTGAAAAAAGTGGTGAAATATCTCAAAATGGTGGTCCACAGGGTGGGGCTCAAAGTCTATGGCCAGGAAGTAGAAGAAAAAGCCTGGGTGGCATTCCCCGAGCTGTAGGGGGAAACTCTGGAAAACCTTCTCAAGCAATTTTTATCTCAAGAGGGGTATCGATGAAGGTCCGTATTGGAATCCCCTTTTTGCGTGTTCGGTCTCTTCAAGGGGTTTCGGGTTTCCAAATCAGTCTGTATAGTGCACCCTTTTTGGGGTAAGGAGCCGAATCCTGGCATCATCTTTGGTTTAGGGTTGGTTGGAGCGAACTCTCCATGCTGGCTTGATGATTACTGATGGAGTCATCAACGGATGAAGCGTCAAAGATTTGCTTTCGCAGGGTTTTGGGGGTTTTCGATGGTTCCATGCCAGAAATTGACGCTTCTTTTACCTGGTGTTACCATAGAAGCATTGGAAGTTTTTGCAAGGAGGGTGAAAGATGGTGAAGAAGCCAAGGTTGATTTTTGACGTTGTTTTCTTGGTTCTTCTTGTGTCCAATTCCTTTTTTCTGGGATGTGACAGTGACTCTGGGGGAAACCCCCCGACTCCGAAAGCGTAGATGCAACTCCCATTCCCACCGAAGCCCCCACTCCTAATGTAGACCCCACTCCAGCTCCAACCATAACCCCTGCCTCAACGGCGACTCCCGCCCCGACTCAAACAGCGAGTCCAACATCTTTGGTCCATAATCTCACCCGAAACCTTTTCTATACCACCATTCAGGGAGCCATCGACGATGCCAGAAACGGCGACGAAATCGTGGTTACCCCCGGAACTTATGAGGAAAATATTGACTTTCGAGGAAAGAACCTCACGCTGCGTAGTGAAAAACCCCCAGGACCCTTCCATCATTGCCTCAACCATCATCGACGGGGAAAACGAGGGAAGTGTGGTGACATTTCAGAGCGGGGGAACCCGCCAAGCACTCCTTGAGGGGTTCACCATCCGGCATGGAAAGGGTACCATGCAGTACTGGCCAAGTGCCGTTTTAACCTACGGTGGTGGCATCTATATCAAAGATTCTTCTCCCAATATTACCTTCAACGTCATCCGGGAAAATTCCGCAACCGACCGTG
>JBDIWM010000023.1 GCA_039638595.1 Atribacterota bacterium | reverse complement strand
GATTCCGGCTTAAAGATTGCCGGAATGACCCCTGCTTAAGACATGCAGGGGCAGGCTCCTCGATTAATCCATTCGAGGGCAGGCTCCTCGATTAATACATTTAGGGGCAAGTTGGAAGGAGTTTGATGTTGGTTCTCCTGGATGAGGAACATAAGACATCTTGACTTCCTGTTCAGATGGTGATAATTTCCGGTGGGGAAAAACCAAGGGTTTTTCTGGTTTTTCAGATGGATGTGGTAAAATATGGACGATTTGAGAGCTGAAAGGGGTGTGGCGGGGGTGACGGGAAGAGAAAGGGCGATGAAGGCCCTTAATCATGAAACTCCAGATCGGGTACCCGTTGATCTGGGGACCACGAATTGTACCACCATGACCAGGGTGGCATATGAGAACCTAAAGCGATTCCTGGGGGTGGAAAAGGAAACCCGTCTCATGATGGAGAATTTCCAGATTGTCTTTATCGATGAAGAGGTTTTGGAAATTCTGGGGATTGATACCCGGGGGATTCATCCCCAGCCTGTTTGGCAAAAGCGAATCGTTGACGAATGGACCTACTATAACGAATTTGGAATCAAATACCATATGCCAGAAGGGGGTCTTTATTACGATATGGTGGAACACCCCCTGGCGGGGGTATCGGTAGAGGAGTTGAGGGAGTATCCCTGGCCAGATCCAGCACGGAGTATGGATTTAACCGGAGTTCGGGAGCGGGCGAAGCGGTTAAAGGAAGAAGGAAAGTATCTTCTGGTAGGGGATATGATTGATACTGGGATTTTTGAACCCTGCTGGTACCTGCGGGGTTTTGAGAATTTCCTGGTGGACCTTATGACGAACCGTGAGTTCGTTCTGGCCCTGATGGAGGGGATGTACAACTATCAGCTCAAACGCTATGGTCTTTTCTTGCAGGAAGTGGGAGAGTATTTGGATGTCATTTTTGTGGGAGACGACTTAGCTACGGCAGAGAGTGTGATCATGAGTCCAAAGGTGTACCGGGAAATGGTGAAACCCTTCCAGAAGGAATATTTTGCGAACCTCAAAAAGCTCGTTCCTCAGGCGAAGCTTCTGTACCATTCCTGTGGGAGCATTGTTTCCTTTATTCCCGATTTGATTGAGATTGGGGTTGATATTCTGAATCCGGTGCAGGTTTCGGCCCAGGGGATGGACACCAGGGTGTTGAAAGAAAAGTTTGGCAAAGACCTGTGTTTCTGGGGTGCAGTGGATACCACCTTTGTTTTGCCTCGAGGGAAAGAAGAAGAAGTGCGTCAGGAGGTGCGCCGGCGTATTCAGGAACTCGGTCCCGATGGGTATGTCCTCTGTGCGGTGCACGATGTGCAGGCTGATGTTCCTCCGGAAAACATTGTGGCCATGTACAGAGAAGCTCAGAGCAACTAAGAAGGCGATATAGTGGCATTTTTGTGGTCAAAAGTTGAAAAATTCCTGGCGGGGCTTCCCCCAGCTTCACTGATTCTTCTGGGGTTTTTAGCTTTAATTCTGATTGGTGCTCTGGTGTTGTCAATTCCAGTTATGGTTACGCCGGAGAATCGTTTGCACTTTATCGATGCATTGTTTACGGCGACCTCAGCCGTCTGTGTGACTGGACTTGTGGTGGTCAATACCGCTACCTTTTTTTCTCTCTGGGGTCAGCTGGTCATCCTTGGACTTGTCCAGATTGGGGGGTTGGGCTATATGACCATCACCACCCTCCTGGCGATGGCGATACGGCGGCGGATTGAGTATCGGGACCGACTGGCCCTCAGAGATTCTTTTGGCCTTGATGTACCGGGTGGGATCGTTCGTTTTGTGATTGCCGTGGTAAAGTACACGTTTTTTGTAGAGGGTGTGGGATGCTTTATCCTTTTTTTTGGTTTTTTGAGGTATTTTCCATTCCCCCGGGCACTTTTTGCTGCCGTATTCCACAGTATTTCTGCCTTTTGTAACGCTGGTTTTTCGGTGTTCAATAATAGCCTGGAACGGTTTACCCTGGACCCGGTGGTCAATTTCGCCATGATTGGTCTTATTATTCTGGGAGGAATTGGATTTGTGGTGATGAAAGAGGTGATGGAGGAAAGACGCTTTTTGAGCCTCCATGCCCGGGTAGTGGTGGTGACCACCTTGACGCTCGTTGTGGGGGGAACATTGCTTATTGTGCTCTTAGAGTGGAGCAATCCGCAAACTTTGGGAAAGCTTCCCATCTGGGGAAGATTGATGGCTGGGCTTTTTCAGGCCGTTACTCCAAGGACAGCTGGGTTTGATACCATCCCTGTGGGAGCCCTGCGTCCGGCCACGGCGGTGCTTTTGATGCTTCTTATGTTTGTGGGAGCTTCACCCGGAGGAACCGGTGGTGGGGTGAAAACCACCACCTTTGCCATTCTGGGAGGGATGATCTGGAGTTTTTTGCATGGAAGAGAACGGGTGGAGTTTTTCCACCGCCGGGTGGCGTCTTCGATGGTCTACCGGGCAGTAGCGCTGACGGCCATGGCTTTTGTGCTGATTTTTGTGAGTGGGGTTTTCCTGCTGGCGTGGCAAGGGACTGAAGTCCTTGACACGTTTTTTGAAGTGATTTCGGCGTTTGGAACGGTGGGTCTTTCCCGGGGTCTCACTCCGTACCATTCGGATCTGGGGAAAGTGGTCCTGATGCTCAACATGTACCTGGGAAGGGTGGGAATTCTGACGGCTATTGTATCGTTCCGTCTGGCCCAGGAGCGCAGAGAGCTTTTGACCTATCCAGAAGAACGGATTTTGATGTAGTGGGGAGTGATGCAGATTGTTTGAGAAGGTGTTGATTGCCAACCGAGGAGAAATCGCTCTGCGGGTTCTGCGGGCTTGTCGGGAACTGGGAATCAAAACGGTGGGAATTTTTTCTGATGCCGATGCCGGTCTTGCGCATTTGCGGTATGTGGACCAAAAAGTGGCGTTGGGGGGGAATCTCCCCCAGGAAACCTATCTCAATATCGAGAAAATCATTCGGGCATGTGAGGTCACTGGAGTGGATGCCGTGCATCCCGGCTATGGGTTTTTGTCCGAAAATGCCGAGTTTGTAGAAAGGCTTACCGAAAAGGGTTTCACCTTTATTGGCCCGAGTCTGGAAACGTTGCGGGGTATGAAAAATAAGCTCCATGTGAAGAAAAGGCTCCACGAGGCTGGTGTGCCGGTGGTACCGGGACCCCTGGAACCGATACGAAGCCTTGATGAGGGTCGATCCGTTGCGACGGAACTGGGATACCCTCTGCTTTTGAAGGCTTCTCTGGGAGGGGGTGGACGGGGAATCCGGGTGGTCGAGAACGCCGAGAGCTTTGAGGAAGCTTTCCGGAGCGCTGAACGGGAAGCAAAGCTTGCCTTTGGTCGAGAAGAGCTCTATATGGAGAAACTCATCAGTCGGGCTCGGCATGTGGAAGTACAGATTTTGGCTGATACTTTCGGGAACGTGATTCACCTGGGGGAACGGGAATGTTCGCTGCAGAGACGGCGCCAGAAGATTCTGGAAGAAGCGCCTTCTTTAGCATTGACCCAGGAACTCCGGCAGAAAATCTGTGAAGCGGGAGTACGCGCAGCAAAAGTCCTGCATTACACCAGTTGCGGGACCCTGGAGTTTTTGTTCACCGATGATGGAGCGTTCTATTTTATGGAGTTCAACGCCCGGATTCAGGTGGAGCATCCGGTCACAGAGATGATTTCCGGAGTGGACATTGTGCGGGAACAAATTCGGGTGGGTGCTGGAGAAAAACTGAGTATGACCCAGGAGGAGGTCCTGTTGCGGGGGCATGCTCTGGAGATGCGGATCAACGCTGAAGACCCGAATCAAAGGTTTGCCCCTTCTCCCGGCAGAATCACCCGCCTTGAAGTGCCTCATGGTCCGGGAGTACGCCTTGATACACACTGTTATGCAGGATACGTGGTACCGCCGTACTACGATTCACTTCTGGGAAAACTCATCATCTGGGATGTGAATCGGGATTTGGCCATAAGACGAGCCAGGGAAGCGTTACGCTCTTTTGTGGTGGAAGGGATTGCCACCACCATTCCCTTTCATTTGAAAATCATCTCCCATCCGGATTTTGTAAAAGGTGTATACCATACGCAGTTCCTGGAGGAGAACTTTTATTCGTAAAGGGGGTATGAGGTCATCATGAAGTGGAAAAGCTTTCCCGGCGGGGTTCTCCTTGACCCGGCGAAGGACCGCACTGAGGGAAAGCCCATACGGAAAATCAATCCACCCACAAAAGTGGTTCTTCCACTTGTGCAGCACACTGGAACCCCTCTGGAACCCCTGGTGAAAAAGGGGGATACCGTTCGGAAAGGGCAAAAAATTGCTGATGCTGAAGCCTTTATCACTGCCCCGGTTCATGCCTCGGTTTCAGGAACCGTTCAGGGGATTGAAGAGTGGTGGCATCCAGTTTTGGGGCGCTTCCGAGCCATCGTAGTGGGGAATGATTTTCAGGACCTTGGAGAATACCGGGAACCCTTGCCGGAGGATATCGAACGTCTTGAACCTCAGTTTTTGCGGGAATGGATTCGGGAGGGTGGTATAGTCGGGCTGGGGGGAGCGGCCTTTCCCACCCATGTGAAGGTTTCCCCACCGCAAGGGAAGGAAATCGATAGCCTCATTCTCAATGGGGCAGAGTGTGAACCGTATCTCACCTGCGACCATCGGGTGATGGTGGAGCGGGCAGAGGTGGTGCTTCGGGGGGCGCGGGTTCTGGCCCGAGCCTGTGGTGCGAAGCGGGTTTACGTGGGGATAGAGGAAAACAAGAAAGACTGCATCAAGCTTTTTGTAAACCTCCAAAAAGATTTCCCTCTTCCCCTGCAGGTGGTCGCGCTTCGGACCAAGTATCCTCAGGGTTCGGAAAAACAGCTTATTCGGGCCATTTTGAACCGGGAAGTGCCTCCAGGGGGATTACCACTTGATGTGGGCGTGGTGGTGGACAATGTCCAGACGGCCTGGGCAGTGGGGCGCATGAGCCAGGAAGGGGTACCGCTGATTGAGCGGGTGATTACCCTGAGCGGGGACTGCCTGCGAGAACCAGGAAACCTTGAGGTTCCCCTGGGGGTTATACTCGCTGAACTGGTTGAGTTTTGTGGGGGATTTGAAAGGGAGCCCCGAAAAGTGGTGATGGGAGGACCGATGATGGGGATTGCCCAGGTTTCCCTGGAGGTGCCGGTAATCAAGGGGACTTCCGGGTTTCTCTTTTTTGTGGAAGTGGTGGAAAAACGGGAGTACCCCTGCATTCGTTGTGGGCGGTGCAGTGAAGGGTGTCCCATGTTTCTTACCCCATCGTACCTTGCCAAGCTCTCTGAATTTAAGGCCTTTGCGGAGGCTGAAGAAAATCGGGTTATGGACTGCATGGAGTGTGGGACCTGCAGTTACCTTTGTCCAGCGGGAATCCAGATCACTCAGTTCATCAAACTGACGAAAAATGAAATCTTGCTTCGTCGCAAAAAAGGAGGAGAGAGAAAGTGAGCGAACTCGTCATCACACCGGCACCGCACCTTAGGAGTCCTCTTGACGTTCCTCGGGTGATGGGTCGGGTTTTTCTGAGCTTGCTTCCCGCAACGATCTGGGGGATGGCCTTTTTTGGCTTACAGTTAACCCTGTGGCCTCTTTTACTCTCCATTCTTGGGGCAGTTGGATTTGAGGCCCTGGATTGCTTCGTTTTTCGTAAGCCCCTTTCCATTTTCGATGGCAGTGCTCTGGTGACCGGGCTGCTTCTGGGTCTCTCGCTTCCCCCGGGGGTACCATTCTGGATTCCCCTGGTGGGGAGTGGAGTGGCGATTATTTTCGGCAAACAGATGTTTGGCGGATTGGGACAGAATATTTTTAACCCCGCCCTGGTGGGACGGGCGGTGCTTTTCATTTCCTGGCCAGGAATCATGACCAGCTGGCGGGTGCGGGAAATTTGGGCTCTGGGGGTTCCTTTCTCCGGTGAGGGTCTTGATGTGGTCACCACTGCAACCCCTCTGGGAATCTCAAAGCTCCAGGGGTATAGCGCTCTTACTCAGCTTGAGCCTCGGATTCTCTGGCGGCTTTTTGTGGGAACGGTGCCGGGATGTATCGGGGAGATTTCGGCAGTGGCGCTTCTTAGCGGGTTTTTCTATCTGCTTTTCACTGGAGTTGTCCGCTGGGATATCCCTACCTTTTATTTTCTGGGACTGGCCATTACAGGAGCCATCGCCGGACAGAATCCTCTCTATCACATTCTGGCCGGCAGCGCCATTATGGGGGGATGTTTTATGGTCACCGATTATGTGACTTCTCCGGTGACGTTTAAAGGAAAAATCATTTTTGGCCTGGGAGCGGGAATTTTTACCGGGATTATCCGCTGGCTGGGAGGGTATCCGGAGGGGGTTACGTTCGGTATCCTCATCATGAACGCTCTGGTGCCTTTCCTGGACCGGTTGCTTCCACGGCGGTTTGGGGTGAAAAAGGTATGAGAGGCATTGCACGAATCGGGTTGGCACTGGGTTTGGTTTGCCTTGTGGCTGCGGTTTCTCTGGCAGCGGTGAACTATCTCACCAGAGGAGAGATTGAACGAAAGAAAGCAGCAGAGCTCCGGGAAAGCCTGAGCGTGGTTTTCCCCGAGGCCACAGAGTTCAGGGAACGCCCGGTTCCTGAGGAGATGGGCAAAAGAGAGGGGGTTTCAATCCTCACCTCCTATGAAGTGCTGGGAGAAGGAAAGCTCAGGGGATATGTTTTTCGAGTGTCGACCATGGGGTATGGAGGGATGATGGTTCTTCTTTTGGGTATTTCCCAGGAAGGGATACTCACCGGCATTCAAGTCTTAGAACATCAGGAAACCCCTGGTCTGGGGTCAAACATCACCGAAGAGGCATTCCAGAATCAGTTTATGGGAAAATCCATCGACGATCCCTTTGAGGTCAAGAAAGATGTTCAGGCGGTAACCGGAGCTACGATTTCGACCAACGCGGTGTTACGGGCCTGCCGGGGGGTTATTGCCTATTTCAAGGAGGTGGAGTCGAAACCGTGAGGGAGTTCTGGTTCTATTTTAGAAACGGTATCATTGGGGAAAACCCCATTTTGCGCTTGATGATTGGGTTGTGTTCGGTGCTGGCGGTGTCGGTGCGGGTGGACAACTGTTTAGCCATGGGGGCCGGGGTGCTATTTGTGCTCGTTTGCTCGAGCCTGGTGATTTCGCTTTTGCGGAACTTTGTACCTCGGGAAGTACGGATTCCCATCTTCATCGTGGTGATTTCGACTTTCACCACCATTGTGGATTTGGTCATGCAGGCGTACCTTCCTGTCCTTTCCAAGGCGATGGGGGTTTTCATTCCCCTCATCGTGGTGAACTGCATCATCATGGGACGGGCTGAGGCTTTTGCTTCCCGAAAGCCCCCGCTTTTGGCCTTTGCTGATGCGCTGGGAATGGGGGTGGGGTATACCTTGGTTATTACCGCTATTGGTCTGGTACGGGAACTCTTTGGGTATGGAACCATCCTCTCGATTCCGCTTTTACCTTCTTCTTACCAGGGAATGATGTTCATGGTTCTTCCTCCGGGAGCGTTTCTGCTCATCGGAATTTACATTGCCCTGCTCAACCGCTTCACAGGGAGGGCGAAGCGATGAACGGAATGCTCATAACCCTTCTTAAGATTTTTATCGCAGCGGCGTTTGTGGATAACATCATCCTTGCTCGCTACATTGGTCTTTGCCCCTATATCGGGATGTCCTCCAATGTGGCGAATTCCATTGGAATGGGGATGGCGGTGACCTTTGTCATGGTGCTTTCTTCCTGCGTCACCTGGTTTTTGTGGAATTACATTTTCCTTCCCCTGCGCCTTGAGTACCTGCGGATTATGGTGTTCATCCTGGTGATTGCGGTTCTGGTGCAGTTGGTCGAAATCCTTTTGAAAAAGAATATTCCCAACCTCTATCGGGCTATGGGAATTTACCTGCCACTCATCACCACCAACTGCGCCATTTTGGCGGTAGCCTTTTTTGGGGTGGATTACGGGTATACCCTGTTGCAGGTGGTATTCTACAGTATCAGTGTGGCCCTGGGGTTTACGGTGGCGCTGGTGCTTCTGGCGGGAATTCGAGAACGGTTACGGTTCTCGCGGGTTCCCGACTTTTACCAGGGATACCCAATTGTGTTTATTTCCACTGCCCTCTTAGCCATTGCTTTTCTGGGGTTTAAAGGACTGGTGAAATAAGGGAGGATACCATGGGAAGTATTGTTCTTCCGGCAATCATTATGGGTTTTTTAGGACTTGGGTTTGGGCTGGCGCTGGCATGGTTAGCCAAGAAAATGGCAGTGGCGGAGAACCCGCTGGTGCAGAAGGTGACCGAAATTTTACCCGGGGGAAACTGTGGTGCTTGCGGGTATCCGGGGTGTTCGGGGTTAGCGGAAAAAATTGCTTCTGGGGAAGTGCCGGTCAATGCTTGTCCGGTAGGAGGACTGAGGGTGTGGCAGGAGCTTTCGCGGTTACTGGGAAGTTCCGAAACGCTGGACTTCAAGGTGAAGAAAGCGGTTTTGCTCTGTCAGGGTGGAAAAGGAATAGCAAAGGCATCAGCCCTCTACGAAGGGGTCAAGGACTGTCGAGCCGTGAAGCTTCTGGGGCATTCTCCCAAGCTCTGTCGCTTCGGGTGTCTGGGGCTGGGAAATTGTGAACGAATTTGCCCCTTTTCGGCTATTCAGATGGATGATAAGACCGGTCTTCCCCAGATTAACCCTGAGAGGTGTACTGGCTGTGGGAAATGTGTGGCGGAATGCCCCCAGAAGGTTTTGGCTCTGTTTCCCTACGGGGAACAGGTGCTTTCGGCCTGCATATCCAGGGACCCAGGAAAAATCGTGCGTCAGAACTGTAGCAGAGGATGTATCAAATGTCAGCTCTGTGTGAAGGTTTGTCCTGAAAAAGCCATCACCCTGGAAAACGAACGGATTCAAATTGACCGAGAAAAATGTACCCTATGTGGGCTGTGCATTGAACGGTGTCCGACCCAGTGCCTTGTGCGGGTTTTTCAAGAAACGTCGGTGCCGGAAAAAATATCGAGGTGAAATCAGGTGAGTGTTCTTCTGGGAATGGATATCGGCACAACCAATACCAAAATTCAGGTCTATGACCAGGAAGGGCGGGTTCAAGCGGAACGCAGTTTCCCCACCCCTCTTGTGGAGGAAACCGGGGAACGGTTTTATAGCCCCATGGGAATTATTTCCCAGGTGGTAGAAGCCATTGCTTCCTTTGAAAAGAAATTGCTTCAGAACGTTCGGGCCATGAGCGTTTCCAGTTTTGCTGAAGTCATGGTCGGGGTGGGCGAAAACGGCTGGGTTTTGCCCCACAGTATCCCCTGGTACAGCGACTGTACCAAAGAGGTGTTCGCCCGTTTTCCCCTGGACCCTGAAGAAGTCTACTGGGTCACGGGTCTTTCCCCCCAGCAGAAGTATTCCCTCTATAAACTCCTCTGGCACCGGGAACACGAGCCAGAGCTTTTTTCTCGGGTGCAAACCTGGACTTCCATGTCGGGGTTTATTCTCTACTATTTTAGTGGAGTGCTCTCCTTTGACTATTCGCTCGCTTCTCGAACCATGCTCTTTGACCAGGAGAACCGGACCTGGTGGCGAGAAACATGCCAGCGTGCCGGTGTGGATTTGGGGACCCTTGCTCCGCTTTACCCCTCAGGTAGGGTTCTGGGCACCATTCGAGAGGAGGTGGCCCGGGAAACCGGCTTACATCCGAAAACCCTGGTGGTGACTGGCGGGCATGACCACCTCTGTGCGGCGCTGGCCAGCGGAGTATACCAACCGGGGTGGGCACTCATCTCTTCTGGAACCACCGAGTCCATCCTGGTGACGCTGGAAAGAACGCTCCAGAGGAAATCCCTGGGTAAGGAGAAACCGTTCTCGTTCGGGCATCATGTGGTCTTTCCGTACTACTACGCCATGAACGGAATCTATAGCGGTGGCTACGCGGTGGACTGGACCATGAAGCTACTGCAGGAGAACCATCACGTTTTCAGTACCCTTCCTCTTGCCCTTTCCCAGAATGTTCCCCTCTTTTTTCCCTATCTTTTGGGAAGTTACTATGAGGAAGCCCGGGGGGCATTCCTGAACCTTTCCGGTGAAACCCATCGGGACGAGTTGTTACTCGGGGTGTTACTGGGGTTATGTCTTGAGTATCGCCATCTTTTTGAAATGATGATGGGAACGCTTGACCTGAGGGTGGAAAAGGTGGTCAACGTGGGAGGGGGGACCAAAAATCGAGCCTGGATGCGGCTGAAATCCTCTATGCTTGCCCGGGAAATCGTGGTTCCTGAAGACCGGGAAGGAAGCTGTAAGGGAGCAGCCCTCCTGGCCGGGCTGGGTGCTGGTCTATATCGAAATCTTGAAGAAATGTTCTCTGCCACTTTCCGGGTGGCGGAGGTCTTTTCTCCGGAATTTCCCCAAAAGGTGCTGGATCGCTGGTTTACCCTCTATGAGGAACTGCGAGAGGACTTAAGGGTGCTCAACCAGAAGCTCTTTCGGCTTTTCAGGTGAGGAACATGGAGAATCGAGTTGGGGTGATTGGGGTCATCATCACCGACCGGGAAAAGCAGGCTCACCGGGTCAATGAAGTCCTCACCGAATTTGGGGAAATCATCGTGGGCCGGATGGGCATTCCCTATCGGGAAAAGAACATCTCGGTGGTGGCACTCATCGTGGATGGCGACACCGATACCCTGGGTGCTTTGACCGGGAAACTGGGGCTTATTCCCGGTGTTAAGGTCAAGTCGGCGTTGATTTCGACTCAGCCTCGGCCGTCCTGAGGGCCGTGGCCCGCTCCAGAAAAAAGAGGGTGAATGTGATGCCCAGGGCGATAAGCCCGATACTCTGGAGCACAAACGAGGTATGGTTTCCAAAAAGTGATGCCCACAAGAGATTCAGAGTGTGCCCCAGTGCCCAGGCAAAACCCATCGACAGGGACGAGGCAAAAACCCGATGTTCGGGAAGCAACTTCTGGGCTTCGGTGACGTTGGTGCTCATGGTGAGGAAGGTGGCGAAATCAGCCAGGATATAGAAGAAAAAGAGGAGAAAAAGCCGGTGCACCACGGTGAAGGCAAGAACTGACCCACCCAGAACCAAAAACGACAGCAAGTTAATTTTCCCATTGGAGAGGAAGGAACGCAGCCGGTTGCCCAGGGTGTTGGCGGCAATCCCGAGGAGGACTCCAGAAGAGAGGAGTATCCCTCCTGAAAGAAGGGGGTACCCTTTCTCAGCCATGGCAATCGGGACAAACGTGTGAAAAACGGAAGAAATAAAGGTACGGCTACTCACCACAAACCATATCGGCCAGAGAAGGCTAAAGAGGCGCCAGGAGAACGTGGCCCGCTCTAAGCAGAGTGAGGGTTTTTCTTCCCGCAAAAACCACAGGCTCAGGGGTAAAAGAGTGAAGAGAGGAAGAAATGGTAGCCGTAGCAGGGTGTATTTCGGCACGAACCAGGTGATGAAAACCGGTCCCAGCGCTCCGCCCAGGATTCCCCCAGAGATAAACGAGGTGATCCCCTTTCCCCCCTGATTTATTCCCGCCAGAGCCGCTCCCAGAGGGTGAAAGGCACCATCCGCAAGGTAGACGGCAAAAAAGAGTAAAAATACGGCCAGAAACGGGACCGGTAGACCCAGGAAGAAGAGTGGAATCAGGGTGAAACTCATCGAGAGGTAAGCCTGCCGGAATGGTCTATCATGCCTCCGGAAAGCGAAAAGAACCTGGCTCAGAGACCCGGTGAAAGCCAGAGTGGCCACGCTCATGGCGGCCGTTCGCGCGTCCAGTCCGTAATGGTGGATGAAGTACGGGCTCAGGGGAGCTGGGAACGACACCACAAAGTCCACCATGAAATGGAAAAATAAGAGAAGGAGAGCCATGGTTTTCTCTTTCTGATTTTTTATTCCAGTGTATCATGAACGGGATTTTCCCGAAAGGTAGAATACGGTTTTTTGAGTGTTTGGCGGGAACATTGCGACATGGTGACGTCGGGCGCAGTTTTGGAATAGGGACCAGAACACCCCCCTTCCGTCTCCGCCTGCCGGGACCCATCTTCCTTATCGGGAAAATCTCTTTTCGGCTTCTTCTTCCCTTTTGGCTGGGTCGTAGAAATGCCGTCGGAATTTTCCCCGGCTTGGTATAATGGAGGAAGAAAGAAATTTCCGGCCATAGTCAGCACGGTGAAGAAAGGAGGTTTTATTGTGGTTTCTTGGAAAGACATGGGCATGTTTCTGGTTTTTAGTCATGTCATTCTCGTGACATTCTTTCTTTTTTTGGGGAATCCACTGCCCGGATACTGCCAGGGCTGGTGTGAGGGAATCACAAAAAGCCAGGGGGTGCTGGAAATTTCTTTTGAGTATGAAAGGCAGAAAACCATCGCTTCGAATCAATTTGCCCTGTGGATTGAGGACGCGAAAGGGAATCTGGTGAAAACCATTTATGTCACCCGATTTACCGGTCGAGGTGGATATGAAAAGCGCCCGGAATGTTTGCCAGAGTGGGTCAAAAAAGCCAACCCCTCGTTGTGGTCACGGGAAATGGTGGATGGTATTGCCACGGCTACACCCAAAGGAGGTTTACAGGTTTACACCTGGGATGGCCACGATGAGGTGGGCAACCTGGTGGTACCAGGAGAATACTGTTTTGTTCTCGAGGCCAACCTTCTGTGGTCGAGTCGAGTGGTGTACCGCGGTATGTTCCATTACGGTAGGGAAAGCCAGGATGAAATTCCGGTCACGGTGACGTATTTTGGGGAGCGTACCCGTGAGGGGATGATCAAGAACGTGAACGCGAAGTACACCGCGAGTGGGTCGTGATCACTCCCGGGATATTTTGGGGTTTCCGTGGTTGAGGTCTGATTTTTTCTTTCGGTCGGCCGATGCATCGACACGCTCTAAATATCCGGTTTATCCCTTTCCGGTTTCGGTACTATCACCGTGGTGTATGCTTTGCGGGGGTTTGTCCTTTTGTTTTGAGTCGCTGTGCTTTCGTGTCTGTGAGAAAAGTATTCTATGCCTGGGAAAAGTTCGTGCACTGAGGGAGAACAGGATTTGAATGACTGAGTCGTTGAATTTGTGGCAGGAAAACTTCAATTTGGAAAGCAAAGAGGAGGTGTTGGTGGTGCCAGTTGGGGTGATCATGGCCGGGGGGAAGGGGGAACGTCTTTGGCCCTTAAGCCGTGCGACCAAGCCCAAGCAGTTTTTCGTTCTCGAGGGCAAAAGTTTCCTGCGACGGACGGTGGAGCGAGTTTTACCCCTTTTGGGCTGGGAAAATATTTACGTGGTGATTCCCGAAGAGTACCGAAAGCTGGTGCAGTACGAGCTCCCAGAGCTTCCTTTGGGGAATATTATTGTGGAACCAGTGGGACGGAATACCGCCCCCTGTGTGGGACTGGCGGCTCTGGCAATTGAGCGGAGAGACCCTGAAGAGGTGATGATTGTCCTTCCGGCAGACCACCTAGTGGGAGAAGAGGAACGCTTTCGGGAAATTTTACGGTTTGGGGTGGCACTGGCGCAGGAGAAGTGGCTGGTAACTCTGGGTATAGTTCCGAAAAGTCCCCATACCGGCTATGGGTATATCGAAGGTGGGAAGGAATACCGGCAGTCGGGAACGCTTCTGGCCCGGAATGCCCTTGGGTTTCGGGAAAAACCCACAAGAGACGTGGCCGAGATGTACCTTGCTCAGGGAAACTATTTCTGGAATAGCGGGATGTTCCTTTTTCGAGCCGATGTGATTCTGGAAGAATTGCACCATTACGCTTCGGAGATTTTCTGGGGACTGGAGGAAATTCGCCACCACTGGGGTGATGCAAGGGTGCTCAAGCGTGTTTTTGAAAACCTTTCTTCCATTTCCATTGACTATGCAGTGATGGAAAAATCCTCCCGAATTCTGGTGATACCGGTTGATATTCCCTGGAGCGATGTAGGGTCTTTTCCAGCCCTGGCCGAAGCTTTAGGTAAAGATTCAGGCGGAAACACGGTGCTTGGTACCCATTTTGGCCTTGGAACCCAAAATTCGCTCTTTGTGACTCAGAAGCTGGTTTTCAGCCTGGGGGTCATGGACCTGGTTCTCATCGAGGCTGAAGACCTCATTTTTGTGACCACCAAAGATCGGAGTGAGGAGGTCAAGCTCCTTTTAGCTTTGATTCGGGAGAAAGAGAGCTTGCAGCGCTATCTTTGAAGCGAGTGGGAACGTTCCCGGTCAGTGGCCCAGAAGCGCTGCGATGGGCATGGAAATCACCATCAGAACGAAGATGGTTCCCCAGCTTTCGCGATGGTTTTTGCCCTCTTTGATTGTTTTACTAATGAACGTTCCTCCCACCAAGGATTTTCCTGGTGGGGAGGAATACTATACCTGGAAAACGCTCACCGTTTTCTGCAATTCTTCGGCCATTTTGGCTAAGGATTCAGTGGCCGAGTTGATCTCTTCTAACGACGCGCTCTGCTCTTCGGTGGAGGCCGAGACCTCTTCGCTTGAGGCAGCATTCTCCTCGGCGATGGCCGCAATGGAACCCATTCGATCGGAGATTTCGCTGATTCGTTCTGCGACGTTTTTGATGGCCCGGCTGATCTCTTCCGAAGAGGTCCGCAAGTCCTGTCCGCTTTTTTGGGTTTCTTCTTGGGTTTTTTCCACCACCGTGAGGGCCTCAGCTAAATTCTGGATGGAATGGTTCACCGCTTCAATGGCTGAGAGGATCTCGGAGAAATTCCCTTCCACTTCCTGGCTCTCTCTGGTTCCTTCGGTAACCTGAGTTCGAGCCCGTTCGGCATTTTTCACCGCCTTTTCGGTGTCTTTTTGAATTTCACCGATTAGGTGAGCAATTTGTCCGGCAGCCTGGGCAGAGTTTTCGGCCAGTTTCCGTACCTCTTCGGCCACCACCGCAAATCCTCGTCCGGCTTCTCCAGCCCGGGCGGCTTCAATAGCGGCGTTGAGGGCTAAGAGGTTAGTCTGTTCGGCAATCCCGGTGATGAGGTCCACGATTTTTCCGATTTCCTGGGAACGGGTGTCAAGCACGGTGATGCTTTCCCCGATTTCCTGGGCCACACTGGCGATGGTGTTGACCCGCTCTACAAGACCGGTGAGGAGTTCTTTTCCGTGTTGAGCTTCTTTCTGAGTGCGACTAGTATGCTCTTCGGTGGTGTTCATGGCTTCCCGGATACGCTGGATGGCTTTGCCATTTCGCACCAAGCTCTCTTCCATTCCGGTGAGGAGTGAGAAGTTTCGCTCGATGATACTCTCTACCTCCCTGGCTTCCCGGACCAGCTTTTCGGTGCTTTCGGTGCTGCGGTTCAAATCTTCGCCCTGGCGGGTGGACCCTTCGGCTACTTCTCCCATGGTTTTGGCGATCTCCTGGGTGGCTTTGGACACTTCTTCCACCGAAGAGGCGAGCTCCTCACTGGAAGCGGCAAGCTGTGAGGCGATATTGAGCGTTTTCTCCACCAGGTTGTGGAGGTTGGTGAGCATGGTTTGGAGGGATTCGGCCATCTGACCAATCTCATCTTTTCCCCGGTACTGGAAAACCTCTGTCTTCAGATTTCCTTGAGCAACCTGGGAGAGGACTTGTGCAGTTTTTCTGATGGGGTTGGCAAGGGAAGAACCGATTTGTAGAGCAAAGACCAGGATGAGCGCCACCACCACCCCAGCCAAAATAAGGATGAAGCGAAGCATGGTGGTGGCCGGAGCTTGGAGTTCCGCCATGGGGGCCACCGAGGCAATCCGCCAGTCTTTAAAGTTCTCTCCCGAAAAGAATCCGCTGGGTTTGAGAGCATGGAAAAACACGATTCGCTCAGCCCCTTTATAGACGTAGCGAATGGCTGCCTCTTTTTGCTCTTTTAAAGCCTGGTCGACGAAGGCAAGGTTGGCATCAACTTGCCGAAAGCTTTTTCCTATCAGCGTCTGGTCAGGATGAAGGGTCATACGTTCATTTTTGACGTCGTAGAGGTAGAGGTACCCGGTTTTTTGAATTTGTACCCCTTCGCTCAGCTGCCCGTACAGTTCCTCGAGGTTGAGGCGGGCCGCCACCACCCCCCGAAAGGTTCCCTGGGGGTCGTACACCGGGGAACTAAAGTTGAGGATGTAAACCCCTAAATCCCGGGACATGCGCACATCGGAGAGGAAAAGTTTTTTCCCTACCCCGGAAGCCTGGAACCACTCGGTGGTGCTTTTGTCCTCACCAATTCCCAGACCTTTGGAATCGGCAGTTTGCGTCCCCTTTTCGTCGGTGAACGATACCGAGGCGATGAGGGGACTAGAACTGGCGAAGTCCCGGAGAATGCGGTTTATTTCTTCGGTTGAGGTGATGAAGCCCAGTTCCCGGGCCAGGATTTTGATGTACCCCAGGTTATCGTTCAAGATCGCCTCGATGGTGTTGGCGACACTCCGGGTGAGGTTTTTCCCATTTTCCATTTCTCGTTCAAGGAGTGCACTTTGAAAACGGGTGAGACCCAGGTAGGTGACGGCGAAAAACGGCACCAGGGCAAAAAGAAGGAAAAAAGTAACCAGTTTACTCTTTAGCGTCCCAAAACCTACCATACACAACCCCCCTTTTGGGAAAGTGATACTGGCGAGTAAGATATGAAAAAGATTGCCAAAATGGGAGGGATTGTCCGGAAGTATACCCGCGGATAAAAGAAAAGGAGGCTTTATGGTACCAATTTTTCACCCTTTTATGCTACAATAGGGAGAAATTACTTGAGGGAGGGATGAGTGAATATGCGAAAGATGATTACCATAGCGATCGTGGTAGGAATGGTGGTGTTTGCCCTGTCGGGTATGGCTCTGGGAAAGGTGGCCATCAGTGGTCTTTTCATGAAGCAGGCGGGGTACCAGGAAAGCGATATCCGGGCGATGACCGAGGAATTCTTAAAACAAAACCCCGATATTGAGGTGAACCTCTCCTTTGTAGCCTACGAAGAACTCCACGATAAAATCGTGGTGGCGGCAGCCAGTGGGGCTGGGACCTATGATGTGATTCTCGTGGACTGCATCTGGCCGGCGGAGTTTGCCGAAGCCGGGTGGTTACTGGATGTGACGGACTGGCTGGCCCCCGAAGACCGGGAGGATATTTTTCCCGAGGTTCTCTCTTCGGTGACCTATAAAGGGCGACTGTACGGGATGCCCTGGCTCAATGACTGGCAGTACTTCTTCTATAACAAGAAAATGCTCGCTGACATCGGAGGAAAAGAACCGCAGTACTGGCCGGAAGTGATGGAGTATGCCGAAAAGATGAAGGCTCAGGGTATTGTGGAGTACCCCATCATCGATGCCTGGGGACAGGGGGAAGCGGTGGTCATCCAGTGGTTACAGTACGTTTCGGCGATGGACGGAAAGCTCTTTGACGAAGCGGGAAACCCGGTGATGAACCAGGGCAAACCTCTGCAGGCTCTCCAGTTTATGGTGGATAATATGAAAAAGGGGCTTTTTAACCCCGCCTGTATCGAATCTTTCTATGAAGAGGTGCGCCGGGTGTTTTCAGCCGGGCAGGCCGCTTTTGGGCTGAACTGGACCTATATGTATAACCTGGCCAATGACCCGGCAGAATCCCAGATTGCTGGTGATGCAGTCCTGGCAGTAATTCCCGGTTTTCCGGATGGACGGCGGAGTGCCACCTGTAATGGAGGAATGGGTTTGAGTATCCTCAATACCAGTAAGTATCCGAACGAGGCCTGGAAGTACGTGACCTATCTTGCCAGCCGCGAGGTCCAGAAAAAATACAGTCAGAATGCGCTCCCCATCTGGAAATCGCTGTACGATGATCCGGAACTCATTGCCCAGCAACCTGAGGTGATCAAAGTGGCCAAAGAACAAATCCGCTACGTTTTTGACCGTCCCCAGGTGAGCTGGTATTCGCAGTTTTCGCTCCTTTTGAGTGAGGAACTTCAGGCGGCGCTCACCGGAGGGAAGACTCCAGAAAAAGCCATGGCAGATGCGGTGGCCCGGAGTAAGGAAGTGATGGCGAAGTACTAGAAAAGAGGGGGGAAATCCCCCTCTTTATTTGGGTGGGGTTCAGTGACGACGCGTTCACGCAAAAAGGAAATCTATTTTGCCTGGTTTTTGATTTTACCCTCCTTTCTTTTTATTGCGCTGGTTGTTTTTTATCCCACAGCGTTTTCCTTTGTCTTGAGCCTTTTCCAGGTGGACCTCACCCGCCGGGCTCAGGGGACCCCTTTTGTGGGATTGCGGAATTACGCAGAAGTGTTACGCAGTTCCTATTTCTGGTCCTCTATGGGACGAACGGCGTACTTCACCGTGGTTTCCATTGCCATCGAAATGGTTCTGGGGTTTCTGGTGGCTTTGCTTTTAAATCAGAAGTTCTGGGGGAGGGGAATTTTGCGCAGCCTCTTACTCTTGCCCTGGGCGTTACCCATCACCGTTGATGCCATCATGTGGAAGTGGATTTTCAATGCCAATTACGGAGCCCTCAATGCTTTCCTCACTCAGGCTGGTATTATTCCAGGGTACCGGCCCTGGTTGACCCAGGGATGGAGCGCCATGCACTGTGTGATCGTTGCCGATGTGTGGAAGGTGACTCCCCTGGTGGCGCTTTTGCTTTTGGCCGGGCTCCAGACCATTCCCCGGGAGCTCTATGAAGCTGCTTTGGTGGATGGAGCAGGGAGATTGACGAGTCTCTTTGCCATCACCGTACCCTTACTTTTGCCCACCGCCACGGTGGTTTTGGTTTTGCGGACTCTTGATGCCTTTCGGGTTTTTGACATCGTATACGTGATGACCCAGGGTGGACCAGCCAATGCCACCAAGGTGATTTCCTTTCTAGCCTATCAGGAGGCCTTCAAATTCCTCCATTTCAGTAAAGGAGCGGCGCTGTCTTTTGTGATCACCATGGTGGTGGCGCTTTTTGCCTACCTGTACACCAAGAGCATGCGGAAACAAATTGAGTACTGAAGGGGTGAGGCGATGAAAAAGGGAAAGGTTCTGGGTCGAGTGGTGATTGCGGTCTTTTCGATACTCCTTGCCCTGGTTATTCTGGCGCCCCCTTTGTGGCTTTTTATTTCCAGTGTTGCCGATTTGAAAGAGCTCCTGGCGATACCCTTACGCTGGATTCCTCAAAACCCGAGTTTGACCCGCTATGGGAACATTCTCTTTTCTCAGGGTCCAGAGAGCGAGTTTCGAAGAATCATGGGTAATAGCCTGTATGTGGCACTTTTGGTCACCATCATCTGTGTGGGACTCGGCTCTCTGGCGGCGTACGCCTTTTCTCGTCTGCGTTTTCCGGGTAAGGACAAGGTTCTCTTTGTACTCCTTTTTTCCTACATGCTTCCCCCGATTGCTTTTATCATTCCCCTGTATCAGACCTATAGTGGTCTGCGCATGCTTGACACCCGTGGAGCACTCGTTCTCACCTACTCGGCTATTCTCACCCCCTTTGTCATCTGGATGATGCGAACCTACTTCGACACCATTCCCAGGGATCTGGAAGACGCAGCCAAAATTGATGGCTGTTCACCGCTTTTAACCCTTTTGCGGGTGATTTTGCCTCTCTCTTTACCCGGGGTGGTGGCGACTTTACTTTTTGCCTTTCTCATGTCCTGGGAAGAATTTTTCATCGCTCTGATTCTGACTTCTACGCCTCAGGCCAAAACTATTCCAGTGGCTATTGCTGAATTTTCTGGTCGTCATTCCATCGACTTTGGGATGATGGCTACAGGTGGAATCTTGGCAGCGTTACCTCCTGTTTTTATTGCCTTTGTGTTCCAGAAGTACATCGTGGGTGGATTACTCTCTGGTGCAGTAAAAGGGTAGAAAGGAGCGACAAAACAGTGGTCATTATCGTTCATGGTGGGGTGTGCCTTGATGAAGTAACCGAGGCCTATGATTGCCTTGTGCGGGCTTGTCTTCAGGGATGGAAAGCTCTTGAAACAAGCGAGGCGATTGATGGCGTGGAAGAAGCCGTGAAAGTTCTCGAAGACGACCCTCGCCTGAATGCCGGGACTGGTGCTTTCCCCAACCTCCTTGGGGAGGTGGAGATGTCAGCGAGTATCATGAAGGACGATTTTTCCTGTGGGGGTGTGGCGGGGATTAAAAACATCAAAAACCCTATTTCGGTAGCCCGGGCAGTTATGGAACGGACCCGGCATGTTCTTCTGGTGGGTGAAGGAGCGAACCTCTTTGCGCGACTTTTGGGGTTTGAACCCTACAATCCAGTGGGGGAGCTCACCATACGGACACTCCAGAAATCGGTGGAGCGGGCGAAAAAGGAAAAGGATTCCATTTACCGCTACTACCTTGAGCGGGCCAGAGACCGGCTCAGACGAATTCACTTGGGGACGGTGGGAGCTGTGGCTCTGGACCGCGGTGGTCACCTGGCTGCCGGTACTTCCACTGGGGGCGTGGAAATGCAGCTTCCCGGTCGGGTGGGGGATTCTCCCATTGTGGGATGTGGAACCTTCGCCTGGGAATGGGGTGGAGTCTCCATGACCGGGGAAGGAGAGGGTATCGTCAAACTGGGTTTAGCCCGTAAAATCGGAGAATGGATGGAACACAGTAGTGCTCAAGAAGCCGTCGACCGGGGTATGGAACTGGCCCGTAAATTCAATGTTCGTTGTGGAGCGATTGCCGTTCACCGTCATGGGGACATCGGCTGGGGGGAAAACGGGGGAAAGCTCATTTTCGCCTACTTTAATGAGGGGATGACGGAACCTCTGGCACCTCGAAGGGAATAGCTACTCTGAAGCAATTCCCGATGGGTTGATATTGACGTTTCGGCCCAGAGCGGATATCATGGTGTCATCAATCATGTTGGCGGAGAAGCCCTTGGCTGCGTGCGGGGGCTTTTCCATTTTAAGGGGGTGAGAGGAAAGTGGTGGAAATTCGGTGGTAAGAGTTGACTTTTCCAAGAGAAAAAAGGTATAAAAATGGAAAAGCTTAGGAGGTGGGATTATGAAGAAGTGGTTGGTTCTGGGTTTTGTGGTGATCTTTCTCAGTGTGGCGTTTTCGGCGTATGCGCAAGAACCCATTAAAATTGGAGTGGTAATGGGTTTAACTGGTCCATGGGCTTCGATTGATACTCCGGCGACGAATGGTGCTAAACTGGCGGCAGAGGAAATCAACAAGGCTGGCGGGGTTTTGGGAAGACCGATGGAACTCAAAATTGTGGATACCAAAGCCGACGAAGGTGAAACCGTAGCAGCCGTCATTCGTTTGATTGAAAATGAGAAGGTTTCAGCCCTGGTAGGGTACTGTGATACCCACTGGGTGAACATTGCTGCACCACTGGCCAGGGAATATGGGGTGCCGTTTATTACTCCTGGGGCCACACATCCCCGGATTCCAGAGCGAACCGGAGCTTGGCTGGCCTGTTTCGGTGATAACGCTCAGGCGGCGGCAATTGCCGAGTACGCGGTGAAGGATTTGGGTCTGAAAAAGGGCGTTATCTGGGTGGATACCGCAGTTGATTTCAGCGTGGCGGTTTGTGCGTACTTTGCGGATGCTCTGAAACAGTATGGTGGTGAAGTGGTCTATGAAGACTACTTTGAAACCAGCTGGACGGATTTCTCCAGCATGGTGGCTCGCCTCAAGGAGTACCAGGATCGAGGTGAAGTGGATTTTGTTTACGTGGGTGCCATTCCTTCCAACTGTGGACTCATCGCCAAGCAGCTTCGAGAAGGTGGGGTGACGGTACCCATGCTTGGCGAGGATGGTTTTGATACTCCGCTTCTTGTGGAAACTGGTGGCGAGGCGGCTGAGGGTGTGGTATTTGCCACCCATATGTCTTTGGAGGACCAGACTCCCATTGTCCAGAACTTTAAGAGTGCCTACCAGGCGATGTTTGGAACACTGCCAGAAAATGCGTTTGCCGCACTGGGTTATGACGCCATAAAAGTTCTGGCCAAGGCCATCGAGCTTGCTGGAAGCAGTGACCCCAAGAAAATTCCGGAAGGGTTAGCGCAAATTAAGGGTTTCGAAGGAGTATCAGGAACCATTTCCTATGAGGCTGGAAGCCAGGTACCCAATAAGTCGGTGGCGGTCATTGAGGTCAAAGGTGGAAAATTCATCACCGTAAAGCAGGTTGCTCCGGAGTACATGCCGGATCCGAAACTGGCGAAATGAAGCTGGGGGTGGGGTATCCCACCCCTTTTTTTTGACTACGCATGAGTTGAGGAGCATTATGACGACTATCCTGAAAGTGGAAAAACTGTGGAAAAATTTTGGTGGATTAACGGCAGTCAGTGATTATTCTCTGGAGTTACCCGAAGGGGAAATTTATGGTCTTATTGGTCCGAATGGGGCAGGAAAAACCACGGTTTTTAATCTCATCAGTGGGGTCATTAAACCGTCGAAAGGGAAAATTCTTTTTCGAGGCGTGGATATTACCTGGTTGCGTCCCGACCAAATCGCAAGGCTGGGTCTCACTCGAACTTTTCAAAATCTGCGTCTTTTTCCTTCCTTAACTGTGGAAATGAATTTACGCATTGCGTATCATACCCATGCTCAGAGTGGATTTTTGGCTACTCTCTTCAGTACTCCTCCTTTTTTCCGGGAAGAAAAGGAGATTGAAAAGAGGGTGGATCGGATTCTGGAGCTCTTTGAAATGCTTGACTTTCGGGAGGAAGTTGTTTCCAGCCTTCCTTATGGATGGCAGAGGAAACTCGATATCGCTCGAGCTCTGGTGTGTGAACCTCGAATTCTTCTCCTCGATGAGCCTTCGGCAGGGATGAATACCAAAGAAGCCGAAGATCTGGGAGTTTTGATCCGGCGGATTCATGAGGATTTTCGTCTCACCATGATGGTGGTGGAACACCGGATGCCCTTTGTGATGGGTTTAGCCAGTCGTATTCAGGTTCTTGATTATGGTTCGATGATTGCCTTCGGGACCCCTGAAGAAATCCGAAATGACCAGAAAGTGATTGAAGCCTATCTGGGGGCAGGTGATTTGATTGCTTAAGGTTGAAAACCTCACGGTCAAATATGGTGTCATTCCAGCGATTATGAATTTGAGTTTGGAAGTGGAAACAGGCCAGATTGTGACTATCCTGGGAGCAAACGGAGCTGGAAAGACCACAACGCTTAAGGCCATTATGGGGGTTCTGCGTCCGGCCAGTGGCCAAATTTTCTACCAGGGAGAAGAAATCACCCATATGTCTCCTTCACATCGCGTGCGAAAGGGAATTGCGCTGGTTCCGGAGGGTCGGGGGATTTTTAACCGTCTCACCGTGGAGGAAAACCTCCTTCTGGGGGCGTATTCCCGCTCTGGGAGTGACCTGGTCATGAAAGACCTTCGGGAGGTGTATGCCCTTTTTCCGCGTCTTGAAGAACGCAAAAAGCAAATTGCCGGTACCCTCTCGGGTGGTGAACAGCAGATGTTAGCCCTGGGACGGGGGTTAATGTCAAAACCCCGACTTCTTCTTCTGGATGAGCCGTCTCTTGGTCTTGCCCCCCTTGTGGTTCGGGAACTCTATGCCACGGTTTCCCGGATTCGAGAACAGGGGGTGACCATTCTTCTGGTGGAACAAAGCGCTGCGGTGGCTCTGGGGACATCGGACTATGCTTATGTCTTAGAAAGTGGAAATCTGAAGCTATCTGGGAAACCAGAAGAACTGAAATCACTTGAAGATGTGAAGCGGATTTATTTGGGAGGATAGATGGGATGTTTTCCTGGAGTTATTTTCTTCAGCAAACGATGAATGGGGTCATCCTGGGTTGTATCTATGCGCTTTTAGCTTTGGGGATGACGGTGGTATATGGAATTCTGCGTCTCATCAATTTTGCTCACGGGGCCCTCATTACCGTGGGTGCTTTTTTCGTGTACTTCATTTTCTTTCGCGCCGGAATGAACCTGGTTGCTTCGTTGCTTTTGGTGCTTGGTTTTGGGGGATTGATGGGGCTTTTACTTGATGTCATCGCCTACCGGAAATTACGGGGAGGGCCGGAAGTGGCGCTTCTCATTACCTCTTTGGGTTTTTATACCTTTGTGGAAAATTTCATGAAGATGGTGGTTTCGCCGCAGCCATACTCGTTTAAGACTCCGGCGTATCTGGCGGTGATGTATAAGACGCCTCTTCTCACCTTTCGCTCGATTGATGTTTTCATCATTGTTTCTTCCCTTCTCATCATGTTGGTTTTTAATCTGTTTGTGAAAAAAACCAGAATGGGTATTGCCATGCGAGCCACGGCTGAGAACTTGGAAGTGGCTCATATTATGGGGATTGAGGTGAATCGGGTTATTGCCTTGGCTTTTGCTCTGGGTTCGGCCATTGCGGCTTTTACCGGATTTTTATGGGGAGCCAAATATGGGCAAATTGCCTATGATATGGGTTTTTTAACCGGAGTTAAGGCGTTTGTAGCGGTGGTGGTGGGTGGAGTGGGAAGCATCCCCGGTGCCATGGTGGGTGGTTTTGTGCTGGGGTTGGCGGAAATCCTTTCTATTGCCTTTTTGCCCACCCGGTTTGCCGAATACCGAGATGGGATTGTCTTTGGAATCCTCATCCTGGTTTTGCTTTTGCGCCCATCCGGGCTTATGGGTGTGAAGGAAGAGGTGCGGGTATGAAACAGGGTATTCGAGCTGAATGGTATTTTCTTTTCGGGGGGCTACTCCTTTTTGGGGGTGCATTTCTGGCTACCCAGTTTCTCAACCGCTACCTTCTCTACATCCTCGTGCTCATGGGGATTTATTCCATTGCCACAGTGAGTTTAAACCTCACCAATGGATATGCCGGTCTTTTCTCTCTGGGGCATGCGGCGTTCATGGCTATTGGAGCCTATACTTCGACCCTTCTCACCTTTCCCCTGGCGCTTCGGGAAGCATATGAGTTACCCATGCTTCCTTCCTTTCTGGGTGGACCAAACTTTGTGTGGCCGTTTTTCCCGGCTATCTGTATGGGAGGAGTGCTGGCCAGTGTGGCGGCTTTACTCATCGGGGCACCGGTTTTGCGTTTACGAGGTCATTACCTTTCGGTGGCCTCATTGGGGTTTGTGGTCATTGTGACCACGCTTGCCAAAACCATGAAGAATCTTACTCGGGGGCCGATGGGAATTAGCGCCATCCCTTCCTATACCAATATTTACTGGACTTGTCTGTGGTTACTGATTACGGTATATGTCATATGGCGTATCGTGAATTCTCGCTTTGGAAGGGCTATGATGGCGTTGCGTGAAGATGAGACTGCAGCACAGGTGTTAGGAGTGTATCCCGTGAAGTATAAGCTCATGTCTTTTGTGGTGGGGGCATTCTTTGCTGGTGTGGCCGGAGGGCTGTACGCCCACTTCACCAAAGCGATTCGTCCCTTTGAATTCTCTTTCTTTCTCACCTTTCAGATTGTGGTGATGCTCATTTTAGGAGGAATGGGAACCACTGCCGGCCCCATCGTGGGAGCGGTGTCGCTTTTGACATTGCGCTATGCCCTGAAGCCGATAGAGGAGCACCTCAAAATCTATGGACTCATCGAAATTATCTATGCGGTGCTCCTCATTGTGGTGATGCTCTTTAAGCCAGAAGGATTGGTGGGTCAGAAAAGGAGGGTTAAGAAAATGACGGTAGGGGGGAAAAGCAGTGCGTAAGAAAGTTCTACATCAGGAAATGACCTATACTGACTTTAAGGAGGGTCGTTTCGATAAGGCGATTCTTGCTGTCGGTTCGGCAGAAAACCATGGTTTCCATCTCCCCTTTGGGACTGACGCTTTGGTCGCTCAGGCTATTGCTCAAGAAGTGGCCCAGAGGGTGGATGGGATGCTGGTTTTACCGCCAGTTCCATATGGGGTGAGCGAACACTATGGGCATTTCTCCTTTACCCTGACGTTGCGTCCAGAGATTCTCATCGAAGCTCTTAAGGATATTTTTCGTTCTTCTATTCGTCAGGGAATTCAAAAGATCATCGTCATCAATGGTCATGATGGTAACATTGCTCCCATTGAAATCGCTGCCCGGTCGGTGAAGGTAGAGTATCCCCAGGCTTTCCTGGCTTCGCTCGATGCCTGGTGGGTAACCGCAGGAGAGCTTTTGCCTGCGGAAACGTTTGAGGTTTGGGGGGGTTTAGGACACGCTGGGGAGGGGGAAACATCCATTGCGCTTCACCTCTTTCCTGAATTATGCCGGATGGAAAACGCTCGTGGTGTGGTTCCGGATGTACCCTCAGAACTGACCATCAAATGGAAGTTTGATGAGTTGACTCCTTATGGTGCGACTGGAGACCCGACCAAGGGGACTCCGGAAAAGGGTGAAAAAATGTTCAACGCTCTGGTTGATTGGGTGGTTCGCTTTGTAAAGGAGATGGAGCAACGTAACTGGCGTTATGGAGAGTTGCTGAAGATTTGAGGGGGCAGTGATGGGCAGAGAATGGGTATCCATTGAGAATTTGAGAAATTACGAGGGAAAAGAGGTTGAAGTTCGGGGGTGGCTTGCCAATCGCCGTTCCAGTGGTAAAGTGGTTTTTCTGATTGTGCGAGATGGAACTGGCTTTGTGCAGACCACGTTGAGTCTTGGTGAGGACTTCGACAAGGAGAGTCTCAAAACCTGGGAGCGGTTACCCCTTGAGTCGGCCATCATCGTGGAAGGGATGGTACGGCGTGAAGAACGAGCACCAGGGGGATATGAGCTGCAGGGGAAAGGTGTGACCCTGGTATCCTCTTCGGAGGAGTACCCCATTCAGAAAAAAGACCACTCAGTGGAATTCTTGATGGAGAACCGTCACCTGTGGATTCGTTCCCGTCGTCAGAATGCCATTCTGCGTATCCGCAATCAGGTGGTGATGAGTATCCACGAATTCTTGCAAAAACGAGGATTCACCCTCATTGACCCACCCATTCTTACCCCGGCAGCCTGTGAGGGAACCACCACCCTTTTTGAACTGGACTATTTCGATCTGGGTAAGGCGTATCTTTCCCAGAGTGGGCAACTGTACATGGAAGCAGCCTGCATGGCTTTTGGACGGGTCTACTGCTTGGCTCCGGCTTTTCGGGCTGAGAAGTCTAAAACTCGTCGCCATCTCACGGAATTCTGGATGCTGGAGCCGGAGATGGCCTTTTACAACTGGCAGGATAACATGCGTTTGCAGGAGGAACTGGTGAGTTTCGTGGTGCAAGAAGTGCTCCGGAAGAGGAGGCGAGAACTGGAAGTTTTGGAACGGGATATTACCCTTCTGGAACAGGTTCAACCCCCCTTTCCGCGAATTTCTTACCAGGAAGCTATTGCCATCCTACAAAGGAAGGGTTTTCCGGTCCAATGGGGAGACGATTTTGGTGGTGATGAAGAATCGGTGATTTCCCAGGAGTTCGATCGGCCGGTTTTCATTCACCATTATCCTGCGGCTATCAAGGCTTTTTACATGCAGCCTGATCCCGAAAACCCCAATCTGGTTCTCAACGATGACCTCATTGCACCGGAAGGGTATGGGGAAATCATCGGTGGCAGTGAGCGCATCCATGACCTTGCGCTTCTTGAAAAACGCATCACCGAACACAACCTTCCGCAAGAGGCCTTTGCCTGGTATCTGGACCTGCGTCGGTATGGAACTTGTCCGCATTCTGGATTTGGTCTGGGAATTGAGCGGATGGTAGCCTGGATCTGTGGCATTCATCACATCCGGGAAGCCATCCCCTTTCCCCGTCAGATTTATCGAATTTATCCGTGACGAAGGGGTCATTCTGCTTTTTCTCTGGGGTGTTGCATACCTGGATGATGCAGGCAATACCATGGTCTTTGGCTCGTTTTTTCAATCGGGCAACCGTTTGGCTGAGGAATTCAGCGCTTGGTAGCAGGTATCCTTTTGGGATAACGACGGCAATGGTGGTGGTAGTGAGGAGTGGAAACCGTCGTTTTTTCCCTTCGCGGTCATACTCTACAATATAGCCATTCTCTTGGGCGGTGCGATCGTAGAATCCTACTACATCCTGCGAGAATCTCAGGAATGCCTGCTGAGCACGCTGAAAGATGTCCTCTAAGGTTTTTTCATTCTGGATTTGGTGGGCACCGATGAAGAAGTCATCCCCACCGATATGCCCGATCAAAAAGGATTCTCCCCAGAAGATTTCCTGGAGCAGTGAAGCAAGCAGCATAATCACCCGGTCCCCTTGACGAAAACCATAACGGTCATTGAAGGATTTAAAGTGGTTGATGTCCACATAGAGATACGCTTTGGTGGTTTCTTGTTCTTCGAGCGAAAAGAGGAGGTACTCATAAATTTTGTTATTTCCTGGAAGACCGGTCAGAGGGTTTTGGTCCCGAGCCTCATAGAGTTTTTTCTCATAGACCAATTTGAGCAAAGCCTGGGGGCTCAAGAATCCGACATATCGTCCTTCCTGGGTGAAAAGGATACCAGGAACCCTTTCCTGAACGGCAAAGGCAGAGAGCATTGTTTCACATGAGGTAGAGAGCTCAAAAACTGGACAAGGAATGAGGAACGATTCCATGCTCTGTAAAGTTGGATTCTCAAACAGTGCATGACCATAGCGGGAATAGATCATCTTTCGGAAATCCTGTTCTTTGATCACCCCAATAGGGGTGTGGTCATTGCCTAAAACCGGCAGGAGTTGGTATTGGGGATTTGCCTTGAAGATCTCGCAGACCTGGGTTGGCGAATCCTGGATGGAAATAGCCGGTATTTTTTCAAGGTTGGCAAGGATGGACGAATTATCGTCTTTCTTGCGACGGCGATTCGCCATGCGCAACGAAACCACCAGGGGATAGCGTTCCTGTAACGTTTCCGTTTCACAGGTTGGTCTCTGCACCAAGAATCCTTGGACAAAATCAAAGCCTATTTCCCATCCTTCGTAAAATTCCTGTTCTGTTTCGATTCCTTCTCCAATGATCTGAATGCCGAGGATGTGGGATATCGACACGAGATTGGAAAGAAAAAGTTTTTTCCGCTGATCTTGAGCCAATCCTTCAATAAAGAATCGCGGAATTTTGATGTAATCGGGTTCACAGTAGTAAAGGAGCTGTAGTCCTGAGCAGCCTATTCCATAGTCATCCAAAGCAATCTGGAATCCCTGTTGGCGATACTGTTCCAGAATGCGTTGCAGGTGATGGAACGAACTCACCCGGTGTTGCTCTGAAATTTCGAAAACTACCTGAGACGCGTTCAGATGATACTTCTGGAGGATATGTATGGTTCGTCCTGGTTGATAATCGGGCATATTGACCACCCGGGTATCGAGGTTAAAAAAGAGTTTCAGCCTGTGGGCGAAGGGGAGGAGGCAAAACTTCTGGATGGCCTTTTCTCGCAGCTTTAGCTCAAGATGGTAGAGATACCGGTCTTGCCAGGCTTTTTCAAATACTTCCTGAATTGAGGAGAATCCGGCCTTCTCGTAACCACGAAGCAGAGCCTCGAAGCCAAGGCATGTTCCATGATGTACGCTGACGATGGGTTGCAATGCAAAATCAAGAACGGCAATGATTTCGTCCCAGGATTGGCTCATAGCTTCACCTCCCTTTTTGTTCATGATATCTTTGGCGTATTAAACGGTGGTTAAAAAAAGATAAAGCGTATATGAAGCACTCGACCCATAAAATTCCCGCTACGATACTCGAGTTATTTGACAAACTTACTTTGGGATGTTAGTATTAAATTGAGCTTGCGCAGGCTCTCTCAATTTTTCTTTTAGGAGGTTTAATTTTAAATGGCAACTGGTAAAGTGAAGTGGTTTAGTGCAACCAAAGGGTATGGTTTCATCGAGTCCGATAGTGGTGGCGATGTTTTCGTCCACTATACCGCGATCGAAGGTAACGGCTTTAAAACGCTTGAGCAGGGTCAGGCAGTGGAATTCGAGGTTCAGCAGGGTTCCAAGGGACCTCAGGCTGTACGGGTGAGAAAGCTCTAAAAATGAGAAAAAGCCCCAGACCGCCTGGGGCTTTTATGTATTTTCCCTCAAGATTCCTCCGCTTTGAAAGAATGGTTGATAATTGGTTGGTGAAAGTAGGCTTCACTGATGTAACGGCGCATCATCCGATGGGCATTGAAATAAGAGGCAATTTTTCCAATGGAGTTTTTCATCAGCTTTACCCACCAGTCTACTCGGCCGTAATAGAGGGGCAAGATAAGGTACTCTAATTTATGGTAGAAGTCGTCAACTTCTTCTTCAAAAATCTGCTGGGGGGTTATGCCGTCCTCTTTTTCGGGGCCTATTGACCATCCGGTGATCCCTTCCAGGTGTCCTTCGATCCACCAGCCGTCAAGAATACTGAAATTGGCTACTCCATTGTGAGCAGCCTTCATCCCGCTTGTCCCTGAAGCTTCCAGAGGTCGCATGGGGGTGTTGAGCCAGACATCGACTCCGGCAATTATTTTTTGGGCGATTTCCATATCGTAGTTTTCCAGAAAAGCGATTCTTATCTCTCGCTGGAGTTCCCGACTCTGCAGGATGATTTCCTGGATGAGTTTTTTTCCTTCGAAATCCTGGGGATGTGCTTTTCCTGCGAAAATAAACTGCAAGGCTCCTTTTCGCCTGACCTTGCGCAGACGCTCAATATCAGAAAAAACAAAATGGGGTCGCTTGTAGGAGGTCATTCTTCGTGCGAATCCAATGGTGATGGCGTTTTCGTCCATGATGATTCCGGTTTTTTCTTTAACGAAGGCAAGGAGTTTCTGCTTCTCTTTCTGATGGGCTTCCCAGACTTTTTCGTCTGGGATGATATCGGCCCGCACTAAAAGCCCCGGTTCATGGGCCCATCCTGGGATGTACTGGTCAAATATCTGGCGAAAGCTTTCCGAGGTCCAGGTGAAACCGTGGACGCCGTTTGTGATGGAATGAATGGTATAACCGGGAAACATGTTGCGGGAAATTTCGCTGTGGCGCTTGGCTACCCCATTGACGTAACCGCTCAGATTAAGCGCTAACAAGGTCATATTCAGATATTCTTCTCCCCCAAGTTGTTTGAGGAGTCCCTCCGGGATGGGTTCGCCCAGGACTTCCCGGACCAGATCGTGGTGAAATTTATCATGACCAGCCTCAACCGGGGTATGGGTGGTGAACACACATCGGGCTCGGACAGCTTCGAGGTTAAAGTTCTTTTCTTGACGTAAAAGTTCCACCGTGGCCAGAGCGGCATGGCCTTCGTTGATGTGGTACTTGCGTACTTCGAAGTCGAGCGCCTTTAAGAGTCGAACGCCGCCGATACCGAGAACGATTTCCTGTTTCAGGCGATAACGGCGATCTCCCCCGTAAAGGTAATCGGTGATGGTTTGATCTTCAGGAGTGTTCTCGGGGAGGTTGGTGTCAAGAAAGAGCACCGGCACCACACCGCCAGTAACGCTGACCAGGGTGTAGAGCCAGGCTCTCACCTTCACTTTCCTTTTTTCGATTTCCACTTCTACGGTGATGGGTAAGGGGGTGAGGAATTTTTCCACTTCCCACTCCATGGGGTGTTCTATTTGCCATCCATCGGGAGTGAGTTCCTGCCGAAAATACCCTTTCCGGCTGATGAGGGTCACCGCGACAAAGGGTAAAAGCAGGTCAGCTGCGGAACGGACGGTGTCTCCGGCGAGGATTCCCAGACCACCGCTATAGGTGGGAATGTCACTGGAAAGGGCAATTTCCATAGAGAAGTAGGCGATAATTGGTTCTTGACGTAATTTTT
The DNA here is from genome assembly GCA_039638595.1 of Atribacterota bacterium. Lineage (NCBI taxonomy): Bacteria > Pseudomonadati > Atribacterota > Atribacteria > Atribacterales > Candidatus Caldatribacteriaceae > Candidatus Profundicultor > Candidatus Profundicultor thermophilus. Next base: position 2,722 of record JBDIWM010000023.1, on the reverse strand, counting down.
GCAGGATTTCCATGCTCTTTCCTCCCTTTATTTTCCAGTTGAGCCTAAACCCCTTTCTCCACGTTCGCTGGGAGAAAGGTGAGACGTTTCTACAATTTTCACCCTCGGAACGACCCGAAGGGCTCCCTGGGCGATGCGGTCCCCTTGCTGAATCTGGTACGTTTCTTTCCCCAGATTGAAAAGTCGTACCACCCAGCTCCCCCGGTATCCGGCGTCAATGGTTCCGAGATGAATGACAATACCGTGCTTGATGCCCATCCCGCTGCGTGGGCGCAGTGTCACTTCGTAGCCTCGGGGAAATTCTGAAGCAATCTCAAGGTCGATTGTGACACTCTCTCCTGGAGGAATGGAGACATTGACCGGGGAAAAAAGATCAAAGCAGGCGTCATCAGAGAAGGCAAAGCGGGGTACGTATGCGCGTTCGGTGAGTCGCTTGAAACGTATGACGACCTCCATAGAACCTCCTTTTTATTTTTCATTATACTGTATTTTTCTTTGCTGCGGTAGAATAGAAGGGGTGAGGGGAAATGGATGAAGTACAGCGCCTGCAGGGAAATGTGTTTCTGGCTTCGGTTGTGACGCTTGCTTTCGAGGTGGTGGTTTTCCGGATTTTTACCTTTCTTTTTGGTTATCATTTTGTTTCCTTGCTCCTTGCACTGGCACTTCTTGGGTATGGGATGTCAGGAAGTTTGATAAAAAAGGTACCTGCAGGTATAAAAGAAAATCCCCTTTGGGCGCTTTCCTGGTCAACATGTTTTTTCTTCCTGGGGCTTTGTCTTTTTCCCTTCGATCCGTACGGGATGTTTCTCAAACCCTGGTCATTTCTGACTCTGGGTATTTTCCTGGTTTTGACGCTTTCCCCTTTTTTCTTTCACGGAATGATGCAACTTGTTGCTTTTGAACGCGCTCCCCACCTTTTCTCGCGTTTTTACGGTTTGAATCTCTTAGGTTCGGCGGTGGGAGTAGGGGTGGGTATAGTTGGGCTTTTCTTTCTGGAAGAGTCCCGGATGGTGCTTGTTTTGGCCCTTTCGGGAATCCTGGGAAACGTGCGGACGATCTGGAGAGTCATCGTGGTGGTGTTGCTCGCGGCCCTTTTTGTTTCTCCCTTAACGATATCCCTTTCTCCCTATTCACCGTCTTTGCTGCTCCGGGAAATCCCTGGTAATAGGATGCTGCGATATTACCGCAATGCTCTTGAAGTGATGGAAGTGTTTTTCACACCCTCTTCGCGGATAGGATGGGGTTTGAGTGCCCATTTTACCGGGGTTCCCCCCTCTTCTTTCACTCTGGTGTTTGACCATCATGCGACCGAAGTATTTCCTGAAGACGTTTCAGTGCCATTTCTGGAAGCGCTTCTTCTTTCCCTTCCATTCCGGATTCTTCGACCAGAACGGGTTCTAGTTCTCGAAGATAAGGGGGGTCTTGAAGTTTACTGTGCGCAACAATTTGGGAGTCGGAGCATTGAGTTGGTGACGGCCTCGTTTCTTTTTTCCTCTTTTTTGCAGGACTTTGTCCCCTCTTTTCCTGCTCGGGTTGTGGTGGCTTCGCCTCGCCGATACCTGCAGGAGAAAAAACACTGGTATGACTGCATCGTGGTTCGGGTTCCAGTACAGAGAGCCTCGGTTTTTCCGGGGACATTTTCCCTAACCGAGGATTTTCTCTTTACACGGGAAGGAATGGCAACCCTTCTTTCAGCCTTAAAGGAGGACGGAATCCTGGTTTTTCCTTTCTTCCTGCAGAATCCTCCCTCCCTTTTACCGAAGCTGGTTCTGTTATTTCACTCGGTATATGGGAGTCCGTTTCTCCAGTCCAGTCTGGTGGTGGTTAAAAACCTCGACTTTGCGGTGCTTCTTTTTAGAAAAGGGGGTTGGAGCGCGAAAGACCTCTCTTTTTGGAAAGAGGAAGTGACGAAATGGTCCTTTGACTTCGTCTACTTTCCGGGCGGAAGTGAAGAGGAATGTGAACGGGTCTTTCAAACCGGGAAGCGATATTATCGGGTTCTGCAGGAAATCTTTCAGAGTGGAAGCGTGCAAAGCTCCTTTGACCTTCGCCCCCCAGAGGATCAACGTCCTTATTTTGGAAATTTTTTCCGTTTTTCGCAACTACGGGAAACCTGGTTGAACCTGGGAAAGCGCTGGCTTCCCTTTGGTGGAGCAGGGTTTTTACTTTTTATCGCTATTTTCGCCATTGTGGTGCTGTTCTCGGTGGTTTTCCTTATTGTACCTGTACGGGTTTACTGGAAAAGGGTTCTTTCGTCCTCCGGGTGGATTTTTCTTCTTGGTGGGGTCTGTACCGGAATTGGATTTATGTTTCTTGAAGTAACCCTTTTTGTGCGTCTCCATCTTGTGGTTGGATTGCCCCTTTACACGTTTTCCCTCCTTCTGGTGGTGCTTCTTTTGGGTTCAGGGTGGGGAAGTATGCAAATAGGGAAGAAATTTTTTGACGGAGGTTCCAAAAGGTGGGCGGCTTACTTCCATCTTCTAGTCATGGGAGGATATATGGTGCTTTTGAAACTTTTTCAGAACCAGCTTTTTTTGCTTTTCCCTCTTTTCCCACTTGCCTACTGGAGTGGAATGCCCTTTCCAATTCTTTCAGAACGAGTGCGCTGTAAAAATCCAGAAATTTTTCCCATGGTTTTTGCCTATAATGGCTTTTTCTCAGTTATATCTTCGCTCCTTGCTCATTTTCTCTTGTTTTTTTGTGGAATGGCCCTGGTATTTGT
>JBDIWM010000022.1:21222-36450 GCA_039638595.1 Atribacterota bacterium | reverse complement strand
GTACATTACCGAAGGCCAGATTATTTTGAGCCGACAATTACATCGTAAAGGGGTGTATCCACCTATTGATGTTTTGCCTTCTCTTTCTCGTCTTCGAGACAAGGGGATTGGTAAAGGGAAGACGAGAGAGGATCATTCTGATGTGGCCAATCAGCTTTTTGCCGCCTATGCTCGAGGACGGGAAGCGTTCGAATTGGCAACCATTCTGGGAGAAGCATCATTGACTGAGCTTGACCGTCTGTACATGAAGTTTGCTGAGCGGTTTGAAGATCGATTTGTGCGGCAGGGTGAATATGAGGACCGGAGTATCGATGAGACTCTGAACATTGGGTGGGATCTCCTGCGAATGTTGCCCAGAGAAGAACTGAAGCGTATTCGGGATGCATATCTGGCCCGATTCTATGATCAGAAAACGGGAAGGGGTTCGGAATGAGACTGAATGTGAATCCGAACCGCATGGAGTTGATGAAGCTCAAAAATCGCCTGAGCGTGGCACGTCGGGGGCATAAGCTTCTCAAGGATAAGCTGGATGCGCTGATTCAGGATTTTGTGCGAGTAGTCCGGGAGAACGCCAATCTGCGCCGCCAGATTGAAAGAGAAGTCGTTCGAGCTTTTGAGGCGCAGAATAAGGCTTCTTTGATGCTTTCTGAAGAAGATAAAGCACTGATTACCGTTTTCTCCCGACAGCGGTTGGTGCTTGAAGTGAGTACCAGAAGAATTACTGGAGTGAGGGTTCCCCACTTCGAAGTCAAGGTGGAAGGAAGCGCCTACAACTATGGACTGGTCAGCACTCCCGCAGAAATCGATGCTGCGTTTGGCTCCTTTTTCCAGGTTTTGACGCTTCTTGTGAAGCTTGCCGAGGTGGAAAAAACCATTGAGTTACTGGCAGTGGAGATCGAGAAGACACGTCGCCGGGTCAATGCGCTCGAATATGTGCTGATACCAAGTTTGGAGGAAACCATACGATATATCAATCTTAAGCTTGACGAGCTGGCTCGCTCGGCGGTAGTGAGCATCATGCGTATCAAGGGGTCGCTGAAATGAGTTGAGGATCGCCGTTCTTTCGGACATTCATGGAAATTTTGATGCTTTGAGTGCTGTGGCTTCGTCCATTGCGGTAGAAGAAGTAGTGGTTTTGGGAGATGTGGTTGGATACGGAGCTCAACCGGAAGAATGTGTGCGATGGGTTATGGCCAAAAAGGCAAGAATGGTGATGGGAAATCACGAAGCTTGTCTTTTGGGTATTTTGCCGTTATCCTGGTTTAACCCTCAAGCCCAAGAAGCGGTGTTATGGACACGAGAGCAACTGAGCACTTTCAGTGTCCTTTTTCTTCAGTCCTTACCCCATGTGGATCGCCAGGACGACGTTTTCTGGGTGCATGGGAGTTTACGGGAACCGGTGGAAGAGTATCTAACCAGTGTCTCTTCGGCTCACACTCTTTTTGAACATTTCTCGTTTTGGGTCTGTTTTTTTGGTCATACCCATGTAGCTGAAGGGTATGTGTACCAGAATGGGAGGGTGGAACGGATTTCTTTTGTAGAGGGGGGAGAAATTATTCTCTCTCCAGAGAAGCGTTATCTCATTAACTGTGGAAGTGTTGGTCAACCCCGGGATGGGAATCCTGAAGCGAGTTTTGGTATTTATGATGTGGAAGAGCAAAGGGTGAGGATAGAGCGGGTACAGTATGACATTGAAAAAGCGGCTCAAAAAATCCTCCAAGCTGGACTTCCTGAGGGTCTTGCATACCGACTGTGGGAGGGTAGGTGATTGACAACGGACAGGGGGCGTGTTACTTTTACACCATAGAAAACGAGAAAGGGGGAGTTTGTTTTGCGAGGGTGGATGAAGTATTTTGGAGTGATGATTTTGGTTCTTTTTACAAGTTGTGTTTGGGCTCAGGATGTCATTCGGGTTGGGGCAAACTTGGAGATGACCGGAGCTGTGGCAGCGTATGGGCAGATGATTTGGGAGGGGATCAATTTAGTACGGGAACTTGTTGGTGATGAGGTGTGGGGAAGAAAAGTTGAATTGGTTCTGGTGGATAATAAGAGCGATAAGGTAGAATCGGCGAATGCTGCCACCCGTCTTATTGACAAGGAAAAGGTGGTGGCGATGATTGGTCCAGCCATAAGTGGGAGCATGCTGGCAGTGGGACCAATCTGTGAGGAAAAACAAATTCCGGTTATTTCGGCTACAGCCACCAATCCCCTGGTAACGCAGGGGAAGAAATTCGTTTTCCGAGCCTGTTTCCTTGATCCCTACCAGGCTGCAGCAGCTGCGGTCTTTGCCCGGAATGATCTTAAGGCCGAGACAGCAGCAATTCTTTCGGATATTGCTCAGGATTATTGCGTGGCTTTGGGGAACTTCTTTAAAGAGGAGTTTGAAAAACGAGGCGGAAAGATTGTGGTAGAACAGAACTGTAAGACTGGAGATCAGGATTTCTCAGCTCAGCTCACCACCATCATTAATGCGAACCCTGATATTCTCTACGTTCCAAATTATTACACTGAAATTGCACTCATCTCCCGTCAGGCAAGAGACCTGGGGTTTGAGGGAATCATCCTCTCGGCGGATGGTGCTGATGCTCCAGAGTTATTCGAAGTGGGAGGAGATGCGGTAGAGGGTCTCTATCATACTGCTATCTGGGATGCGACAAAGGGTCTGAATGATGTGGGTCAGAGGTATATCGAACTTTATCAGAAAAAATATGGCAAAGATCCCAACATGTTTGGTGCCCTGGGTGCTGATGCGTATCTTATTCTCGTCGACGCCATCAAGAGAGCTGGCTCCTTAGATCCTGTAGCCATTCGGAATATGATAGAAGAGACGGCTGACCTTGAGGTGGTGACCGGTAAAGTCACCATTGAAAACGGTGACGCGGTTAAACCAGTGGTGGTGCGAAAGGTAGAAGGTGGGAAATTCAATTTCGTCAAGACGGTCGTGGTAGAGTAGGATGTTCTGGCTACGGGGCGTACGCCCCGTAGCCTTTTTAGTGAGGAAGAGGAATGAGCTGGACAACCTTTTTTCAGCAGTTAATGAATGGGATTTCGGTAGGGAGTCTCTATGCCTTACTGGCGATTGGTTATACCCTGGTATATGGGATTCTGGGTCTCATTAATTTTGCGCATAGTGACGTTTTTATGTTGGGTACCTACTTTGCTTTTTTCATGATTGGAGTTTTTCTCCTTCCCTGGTGGCTGTCAGTAGTCATTGGGGTAGGTTTGTGTGCCCTCGTGGGTATGACCATTGAGCGGGTTGCTTATCGTCCTCTGCGGAATGCCCCGCGTATTTCTGCGTTGATTACCGCTGTGGGAGTGTCTTTTTTCATCGAAAACCTGGGGCTGGTTACGGTGGGAGCCCGTCCCAAGGGTTTTCCTCGTCCTGAGCTCATGAAAAATGTTTACTTTATTGCTGGAGCACGTATTCAGGGAGTGACTTTCTGGGTACCCCTTTTCAGCATTGCCATTCTTCTGGTGCTGTTTTACCTGGTCTATCGAACCAAAATGGGTATGGCTATGCGGGCGGTATCAAGGGATATGGAAACCACAAGGCTCATGGGAGTCAATGTGGACCGTATTATTCTTTATACCTTTGCTCTGGGGTCTGCATTGGCTGGTATTGGTGGTGTTTTGTGGGCGTGCAAGTATCCCCAAATTAATCCTCTCATGGGCACTTTTCCAGGGTGGAAAGCATTTACTGCGGCGGTGGTGGGAGGGATTGGAAATGTAGTTGGGGCGATGATTGGAGGATTTATCATCGGTTTGGCAGAGATTTTGATTGTGGCTTTCTTTCCAAATCTTACTGGATATCGGGATGCCTTTGTGTTCGCTTTGCTGATTCTGTTTTTGCTGGTCAAACCAAGTGGAGTTATGGGTGAAACATTGAAGGAGAAAGTGTAATTCATGTCCAAGGTCGAAAAAAGGAATTTCCTGCTGACTGGATTTTTCTTTGTCCTTTTGATGGTGGGAGTGTGGTGGGCGCAGAATCATTTAAATGCGTATTTAGTGAGAATTTTTAACACCGCCTGCATCTATGTCGTGGCAGCAACGGCATATAATTTGGTGAACGGCGTTACGGGACAGTTTTCTCTGGGTCCGAATGGATTTATGGCTATTGGTGGGTATACGGTGGCTTTACTCATGTTGCCTCTTTCGCAAAAACAGGAAGTGTACTTCTTGCAACCGCTCATGTGGCCCTTTAGTGCCTTCAGCTTTCCTCCCTCCCTTTTCCTTTTAGCCCTTGTTTTGGGTGGACTTCTGGCATCTCTGGTGGCAATTTGCATTGGGGTGCCCACTTTGAGGCTTAGAGGTGATTATCTAGCAATAGCAACCTTTGGCTTTGGAGAGATTATCATTGTTCTGGCAAATAATCTTATTCCCCTTACCAATGGGGCTCTGGGAATTAAGGGCATACCCGAATATACCAACCTCTGGTGGACGGTGAACTGGGCGTTCTGGACCGTTTTTGCGCTTAAAAATCTGGTCAATTCAAGTTTTGGAAGGGCACTCAAGGCCATTCGTGAAGATGAAGTCGCTGCTGAAGCTATGGGTATTAACCTCTTTCGCCATAAACTTCTGGCTTTCGCTTTGAGTGGGTTCTTTGCCGGTGTGGCAGGGGGACTTTTTGTAACGTTAATCAGCACCGTTTCTCCTACGCTTTTCACTTTCACCATGACTTTCAACCTGCTTATCATCATCGTTCTGGGTGGATTGGGGAGTCTTACTGGTTCTACGGTGACGGCGATTCTTTTTGCGTTCTTGCAGGAAGGCTTGCGAGAAGTAGAAGCACCTCACGTCATTGGTTCCTGGACTTTTCCGGGTATTCCAGGCATGAGAATGGTGGTGTTTTCGGCTATACTGGTTTTGCTGATGATTTTTTATCGTCGAGGTCTTTTTGGTCGACGGGAGCTATCCTGGCAGGATTTTGTGAATGTATGGTCCAGGGGGAGAAACGTTCATGGAATATCGTGATTCCCGGATGCTCTATCTTGACAAACTGACCATTGCTTTTGGGGGATTGCTTGCAGTCAATGACTTCTCTCTGGAAATATTTCCAGGGGATCTCGTGGGCCTCATTGGCCCAAATGGGGCAGGGAAGACCACCGTATTTAATTTAATTAGTGGTCAGTACTTTCCCACCAGGGGTAAAGTATGGTTTAACGGTCGGGAAATTACAGGTCTATCGCCGGATAAAATTACTGCTTTGGGGATTGCTCGAACCTTTCAAAATATTCGGTTGTTCGGTGACTTGAGCGTTTTGGAAAATGTGCTGGTATCCTTTCATGTGCGCACCAAAAGTTCTTTTTTGTCCTCTATGTTTTGCCTCCCTCGTTCTTTACAGGAAGAAAAAAAGGTTCGGGAAGCAGCCTATGCGCTCCTCGAAGCGGTGGGATTGAAGGATATGGCTTTTGAAAGTGCTAGATCGCTTCCCTACGGGCAACAGAGGCGTCTAGAAATTGCTCGAGCCCTAGCCACTTATCCTAAGCTTCTCCTTCTCGATGAGCCAGCGGCGGGAATGAATCCCCAGGAAACACAGGAGCTCATGGAATTTATTCAGAAAATTCGGAGAGAGTTCAGCTTGACCATTTTTCTCATTGAGCATGATATGAAAGTGGTGATGGGAATCTGCGAACGTGTCGCAGTGATGGATTTTGGACTTAAAATTGCCGAAGGAACTCCAGAAGAAATTCGTAATGACCCTCGAGTTATTGAGGCGTATCTGGGAGTGGAAGGCTGAAATGGACCAGAGTACAGTTTTGAAGGTTGAGGATTTACACGTTTTCTATGGTGGGATTCATGCTTTGAAAGGGATTTCCCTGGAGGTACAGAAGGGGAAAATCATCGCCCTCATTGGAGCGAATGGTGCCGGTAAAAGTACCACCTTGAGGACGATATCTGGTCTTGTAAAACCCCAGAGGGGGCAGATTCATTTTTGGGGTGAAGATGTGACGGAGAAAGCGTCGCACAAAATTGTGGAGCTTGGTATTGTCATGGTTCCTGAGGGGAGGAGGATTTTTCCTAATCTTACGGTGATGGAAAATCTTCTTTTGGGGAGTTACATTCGCCAGAACCGTCAGGAAGTAAAAAAAGATCTTGACTGGGTTTTTGCCCTCTTTCCTCGTCTTCGCGAGCGAACCTGGCAAAAAGGAGGGACATTGAGTGGTGGTGAACAGCAGATGCTGGCTGTAGCCCGGGCCTTGATGTCTCGTCCAAGGCTTCTCATGATGGATGAACCTTCTTTGGGATTAGCACCACTTCTGGTCAGGGAAATCTTTCAGATCATTACCACCCTGAATCGAGAAGGGGTAACGATTCTCCTTATTGAGCAAAACGCCAAAGCGGCATTAGAGATTGCTGATTATGCTTATGTTCTTGAGACTGGTCGCATTACCCTGCGGGGTGAGGGAAAACATCTTCTTCTTGATGAACGGGTAAGAAAAGCCTATCTTGGAGAGGGATAGGGTTAACTCCCTATTCGCAAATGTTTTCTGTGCAAGAAGATTGGGTCTTTTTTTGGGAAGCCACTTTTTTCTCCATCAAGACTGACAGAGCTTGGGCAATTTTCTCATAACTCACATTTTTGTCCCAGCGCTGGACCACTCTTCCGGTTGGTGAAAGGAGAAAGAGACTCGGTGTATTCCATATACCCAAAATCACCCGGTCTCGGGGAGCAAGGTAATAAATCTTCATCTCAAAGGGCAAACTTTCATGGATATTCTGCAACGCCCGCCAGTCGCATTCCGAACAGATTGGAAAAAAGAGGAGGGTATCGTTTCCCTTGAGTTTATTTTGGAACTGGAGTACCGTGTTGAGACAGGAGAAACAATCGGGAGAAAAAAAATAAAGCAAAGACCACGATGAAAGAGGAATACGCTGCTCTTCACCTTGGAGGGTGTAAAGATTGAAGGTGGGCAATTTTCGTACTGATGCTCCAGCATAACCAATGGTTCCGATGGTTATGGCAACGACGAGAAACATGAGGGCAAACTTCAACCATTGTACCTTTTTCATGAGTGTTACCTCCTTTTAATAAATCGGATAGGGTGTGAATACCGGATCTCCCTCTTGGGCCAAGGAAGAAGTGAGGCGGTAGATGAGGTTCCTTTTGTAGAGGTCCAACACAAAGATGTCCCAATTGTTACCTTCTTTCTGGCCTCTGAAAGTTATCCATCGCCCGTCCGGGGAAGGAGCGGGATGAGCTTTGGGAAAGTTGTCCACCGTCAGTCGGGTGATGTTTCTTTCGAATACGCTGTAAAGGTAAAGGTCATACATTCCATTGATCTCGCCAACAAAAACAATATTTTGTCCATTGAACATAAAGGTTGGTTGAAAAACATTACCAGGGAAATCAAGAGTTTCTTCGGTCTGGGAAAGAAGATTCTTTATCTTGAGTTGCCACTTCCCCCCGGTGAGTTCGCAGTAGATGAATCGCTGACCATCTCTGGAAAATGATGGGGCATCGACTGGATTTTCCTTTTCAAAGAGGAGACGTTGATTGGAGCCATCCAGATTCATGGTAAAGAACCCCCTTTTTGTGTTGCGCTCGGAGACGAAAACAATTTTCCGGTCTCTCTCGGAAAACGAGGGAGAAGCATCGCTCCATTCCCAGGGGCTGAGGCACTGAAATGCGCGCTCCTGCATCGCAAAGAGGTAGATGGCTTTTTTATGACCCTGGTTCGCTACAAAGGCGAGGAACTGACCATCGGGACTCATGGTGAGGCCCTCCGCTGGTCCAAAGAGGAAGGAAGTGAGCAGTACCTCTCTTTTTCCCTGCGGGTCAATAGCCAGAAGCAGGAACTGACCATTCGTTTCACGGGGAAAAATAATTTTGATCTCCGGTTCAAGAGCCAGAATTTTTCGCATCTTCTCTTTTAACGTTGCTTCCATTGTTTTTCCTTCTTCTTTCTTGCGTACCATAGATAAAATTTCTTGCCTAAAATGGAGATCAATTAGTTCTACAAAGAGCAAAGAATCCTTTTCGTAAGCCACAAAAAAGAGATTGGCGAGTGAGGCTAATTTTTCTAAGGAGACGGGTTTCGTAATTTCTTCTTGGGGAGGGAGAGGTTCAGGGGGGACAACCACGATGAGGTTTGCTTCATGGGCGAAGAATTCTTTGAGGGAGAGGATGGATTCGTTCTGGGTATAATCCAAAAAAAGGAGCTTCTCTGAAGCGTTGGTTTGATGAGTGATGATGAGTATCCAGAGGAAGGCTACAAAAAAAATCTGGTGACTTTTTTTCATTTTGTTGGGATACCCCCTTTGCGGTGAGCAATTCTTCACGCTTTTTTAATAGTATAATAAAAGCTGGTGAAAATAAAGTGGGAAACTTTTCGATTGTCACGGTTTCACGAGAAGTAGAGAGCTTGGGGGATGAAATTGCCCTGAAGCTTTCCAAAAAACTGGGTTTCGAGATGATTGACCGAGAAAAATGGGTTTCAGTTTTAGAAGATTGGAAGCCTGGCTTTCCGGCCGAACCACCTCTTGATGACCAGATGCAAAAGGAATGGATGACCACGGTGCGCTCATTTCTTCAGGAGCGAGCCGAAAAACGGGCTTTTGTGCTTTTGGGAAGAGGAGGACAGAGAGTTCTCGAAGGTCTTGATTCGGCCTTCCATCTTTTGATTGTGGCCCCAACGGAGATTCGTCTCCGAAGGATTATGGAAAAATACCATCAGGACGAAGTCACTGCGGCGCGTATTCTTGCTGAACAGGATCTACAGAGAGAGAGGTTTTTGTTGCGCCATTTTGGGATTGATTGGAGGAATCCTCTTTATTACCACTTGGTGCTCAATACTGGTTCGTACCGGGTAGAAGAAGCCTGTAATCTGATAATGGAAGCGATGAAAAAAGTGGCTGATAGATTGTTCATCTCTGGAAAACAAAAGTCGCTCTTTGAAGAGAAAAATTTCATCAAAGAAACAGTGGTATTTTCCCATCCTTCGGAGGAAGAATTTGCCCGGCTTCTCAACTTTTATAACATCCGTTGGCTTTACGAACCGAGGACTTTTCCTTTAGCCTGGGACAGCGAAGGCAATGTGACCGAGGCGTTCGCTCCCGATTTTTACCTGCCTGATTTTGATCTTTTTATCGAATTGACGACTCAAAAACAAAAGTTAACCTGGAAGAAAAATAAAAAGGTGCGTCGGCTCAAGGAACTTTATCCCGAGGTGAAGATAAAACTCATCTATGCTCGAGACTACCAGCACATTGTGCGCAAATTTGGAGGGAGTAAATGACTGAACCAACTCGTTTGGGAAACCTCGTTTTTAGCCGAGAGGAAGTCACAAAACGGGTACAGGAGGTTGGTGTAGAAATCAGCCGCGATTATGAAGGCCGGAGACCCTTACTGATCGTGATATTACGGGGGGCAGTGTATTTTGCGGTGGATCTCAGCCGAACACTCTCAGTGCCATTTGACATCGATTTTATGGCCCTTTCTCCCTTTAAACCTGGTTTACAGCGGGTGGAAATTGAAAAGGATGCGGATACACCCCTTTTGGGGAGAGATGTTTTGATTATTGAAGATATTGTGGATACGGGATTGACCTTGAATTTTCTGAAGCGCCAATTAGAGAAAAGGTTTCCTAGGAGTATCAAAGTATGTAGCTTTTTGAACTGTCCGAGTCGACGCATTGTCGAGGTGGAAATTCACTACTTTTGCTTTGAGATTCCGGACGTTTATGTGGTTGGATATGGTCTGGATTTTAAAGGTGATTTTCGCAATCTCCTTGGAGTATACACGTTATACGATCCGACTGGACGAGATACCCAGATACTGAAAAAGATGGGGAAAGGAGGAAAGCAGTGAATTTTGTTCGTGAAGCCGTTCGGAAGATGGAAGGATATGTGCCGGGAGAACAACCCCAAGAGGAGGGATATATTAAACTCAACACCAATGAAAATCCGTACCCTCCCTCTCCCAAGATTGTGGAAAGGCTTATTGAGTTCCTCTCCCATGCTTCTCTTGCACTCTATCCGCAACCTCTCAGTGACCGGGTACGAGAGCAAATTGAGAAAATCTATGGGTTTCCCAGAGAATGGGTGATGGTGGGGAATGGTTCAGACGAGCTCCTGAACATAGTATTGCGAGTTTTTGCTGGAAAGGGAGATGTGGTAGCCTATCCTTTCCCTACGTATACGCTTTATAGAACTCTGGTGCTCCTTCAAGAAGCTGAGCCTCGAGAAATCCCATTTCCAGAGGATTTTTCTCTCCCTGGAGAGCTTATCACTGTAAAGGCGAATCTGAAGGTGCTCTGTAATCCAAATTCTCCCACCGGGACATACATTCCCAAAGAGGAGATCGAGGAGCTCCTGCGTATGTCTTCATGTCCGGTGCTGGTGGACGAAGCTTATGTGGATTTTGCTCCGGAGAGCGTTCTTTCTCTGCTTCCTCGGTTTTCGAATCTGCTTGTAGCGCGGACACTTTCTAAATCTTTTTCTCTGGCCGGTTTACGCATTGGTTTTCTTTTCGCACATCCCGAGACACTGCGGGAAATTTTGAAAGCTAAGGATTCCTACAACGTGAGCACTCTTTCTCAGGTCGGGGCCGAGGTTGCTCTGGAAGAGATTGCGTATGCCATGGAAAATGTGGAGCGAATCAGGCGTACTCGTTCCTGGTTTACCAGAAAGATGGAGGAGATGGGATTTTACGTGTACCCGTCTCAGGCGAATTTCATCCTGATTCGAAGAGAGGGATACGACCTACGTTTTCTCTACGAAGCGCTCAAAAAAAGAAAGATTCTGGTGCGATATTTCGGAGAATGGCCCAGCTGTTTGCGAATCACCGTTGGTACCGATGAGCAGATGGAAGCCTTGCTCCATAATATGCGAGAAATCGTAAGGGAGTTATTTTGATGTTTAAACTTTTTATCTGGGATCTGGATAACACGTTGGTGGGTACTTCCCCGCTTCTGTGGGGAGCCTTTTCTTGGGTGGCGGAAAAATACACTGGTCGTGCAATGAGTCCGGCTGAAATCGTGAGCCTCTATGGACCTCCCGAAGACCAGGTGATTGCAAAAATAGTGGGGAATGAAAAGAAAGAAGAAGCGTTGCAGGAATTTTACGCCTTCTATGAGAAAAAACATCAGGAACTGGTGGAAGTCTTTGCGCCGGTGGTGGAGGCCATTCTGTTTTTGCGAAAGAAGGGTGTGAAACAAGCCCTTTTTACCTCTAAAGGTCGGAAAAGTGCGATGATGACCCTGGAGAAACTCAATCTTGGAAGGCTCTTCGATTTTGTTCTCTGTGGAGACGAAGTTGAACATGCCAAACCTTCCCCGGAAGGGGTTTGGCAAATTCTCTCCTTTTTTGGTATGCAACCAGAGGAAGCAGTGTATGTGGGTGATTCACCTCTTGATGCACAGGCTGCAGCAGGTGCTCAAGTTCCCTTTGTGATGGTTTTATGGGATTCGTTTCATCGTGAGAGGGCCCCCGAGGTCAGAGCTTACCGGTTTTTTGCAAAGCCCGAAGAGTTCTTTGACTGGGTAAAGGAAGTGTACCGATGAGATTTGAGAAAGTCCTGAAACGAGATGGAAAAGTAGAGGAGTTTTCTCCTTCTAAAATCACCAATGCTATCTTCAAAGCGCTTTCTGCTTGTGGGAAAAAAGATCAAGCACTCGCCGAGCGGCTGACTGAAAAGGTCATTGATGTTCTGGCCCAGCGGGTAACCGGCATTTTGCCCAGTGTGGAAACGATTCAAGATGGAGTGGAAGACGTGCTCATGGCGGAAGGACTTTCAGATGTGGCGCGAGCGTATATCCTGTATCGGGAAAAACGGAGAAATCTTCGCGAGGCCAAATGGCAACTTTTTGGTGTTCGGGACGATTTGAAGTTGTCCCTCAATGCAGTGCGAATTTTGCAGGAGCGTTATCTCCTCAAGAATGAAGAAGGAGAAGTGGTGGAAACACCAAAAGAAATGATGCAGCGTGTGGCGCAAGCCATTGCGGCAGTGGAAAAGAATTACGGTGGGGAAGAAGACCAGACCTTTGAAGAATTTTATACTCTGCTTTGCGGGCTGCTTTTTTTGCCAAATTCCCCCACACTCATGAATGCTGGAACTCCTCTTGGACAGCTTTCTGCTTGTTTTGTATTGCCCATTGAGGATTCCATTGACTCGATTTTTGATACTTTAAAGGAAATGGCTCTGATCCATAAATCAGGAGGTGGAACCGGGTTTAACTTTTCTCATTTACGTCCCAAGGGGGATCTAGTTCAAAGTACTGGCGGACGGGCTTCTGGACCGGTTTCGTTTATGAGGATTTTTGATACGGCAACTGAGGTGGTGAAGCAGGGAGGAAAAAGGCGCGGTGCCAATATGGGTATTTTGCGTTTGAATCACCCTGATATTGAAGAATTCATTCGAGCAAAGGAGCGATCCGAATTTTTGGAGAACTTTAACCTTTCGGTGGCAGTGACACAGGAAGAAATGGAAAAAGTGAAAAAGGGCGATATGCTTGAACTGGTTAATCCCCGCAATGGACAGGTAGTTAGGAAAATCAATGCTCGTGCCCTTTTTGAACGAATTGCGGAAAGTGCCTGGAGGAGTGGGGAACCAGGAATGATTTTCCTGGATCGGATTAACTGTGATAATCCCACACCGTCTCTGGGAAGGATTGAAGCAACCAATCCCTGTGGGGAAGTACCGTTGCTACCGTATGAATCCTGTAACCTGGGTTCTCTCAATCTTTCCCGGATGGTGAAAGAGGGACGGATTGATTATGAACGATTGAAGGATACGGTATGGAAGGCTGTCCATTTTTTGGATAACGTGATTGACGCAAACCATTATCCTTTGTCTCTGGTAGAGGAAATGGTTAAAGGGAATCGAAAGATTGGCCTTGGAGTTATGGGTTTTGCTGATATGCTCATCCAGCTGGGGATTCCCTATTACAGCGAGGGTGCTTTGAAGGTTGCTCAAGAGGTTATCCAGTTTATTGCTTTGCAGGCTCGGCTGGCTTCGATGAGACTGGCTGAAAAGCGGGGTACCTTCCCCAGGTATCCCGATAGTATTTGGGCGAAAAGGGGTCTTCGACTTCGTAATGCGACTCTGCTTTCCATTGCTCCAACCGGTTCTATCAGTTTGATTGCTTCCTGCTCAAGTGGCATTGAACCGCTTTTTGCTCTGGCTTTTCGTCGTTACGTTCTGGAGCAAACGGAGATTGTGGAGGTGCACCCTCTTTTAGAGGAAATGTTTTCTCATTACGGAATTTCAGAAACTTTGCAGCGTCACATTCTTGAGAAAGGGAACATGGAAGGAATCGAGGGAATTCCACCGGAATTTCACGCCCGGTTTTTCACCGCTTTGGAAATTCCTCCCGAATTCCATGTTCGGATGCAGGCTGCTTTCCAAAAGTATGTTGATAACGCAGTTTCAAAAACGGTGAATCTCTCAGCAGAATCGACTCCCCAAGAAGTGCTCGCGGTGTACCTTTTGGCTTATGAATTGCAGTGCAAGGGTATTACCGTATACCGTTACCAGAGTCGACCCGCACAGGTTCTATATCTTGGAGTGGAGGGAGAGTGCAAAGAATGCTGAGCAAGTCTTGGGCGATGTAAAGCGCTCCATTTCTTTGGTTCTGCCATATCCTTTTACTGAAGTCTTCGGCTTTTTTCTGCATTTGGGGTAGGTTGGTAATTGTTTCCTTCAAGATGGATGCGGTTTTCTCTGGGGTATTCTCTCCCTGAATCAATGCTTCGCGCAAGAGGAGTTTTTGCCGTTTCTCTAAAAAATACCGGTTGACCTGAATCGCCCGTGTGGCGTAGGGCTCAAGGCATGGTATTCCCAAGTGGGCTGCATGCTCTAATGCAGTTCCGGCAAATCCAACCACAAGAGCGGTGTCACCAAGGCGCGTGAAGTAATCTCCTTGACTCCAGGTAACCGAGAGACCTTCAAGGGAGAAAGAAGAGGTTGAAGGAATTGCTCCGATTTCTCGAACCAAACTTTCGATTTCTAGAGTTGATGGTTCGGGTGGAAAAACAAAATGCGGGAGGTAGGGAGGGAAAAGACTGCGGGTATGGAGGATGGTGGTAACCAGGAACCGAAAATTTTCTTTCCAATCACCGCGATGTCCGGGAAGGAAAAGGATAGTCTGACTCTTGGGATTTTTCTTGGGGAGGAGTGGTCCTACGAATCCAAGGTAACAGGCGTTAATTCCCAGACTTTGAAGCCACAGCGCGGTGGGGTGGTCACGAGTATAGATTTTTTGAACCAGGTGATGGAGCAGATGGGCGTTGAATTTTCCGAGACGTTCATACGGTTTTCCTTTGGTATGGAGGAGTGCGGTATGGGCGCAGGCGAAAAGGTAGGCTTTCTTCCTTAAGGATATGAAACTCAGAAGGAGTAGAAAAACGTCTCCAATGACTACTACCATGTCCACCGTTCTTCTGATCCGTGCCAGGTGGTATATTGATTGGAGCGTATTTTTCGCTCCACCGCTTAGAACATCGAAGATCAGTCGACCGAGTCGCTGAAAGACGTTTCCGAGGTACACACCCCCATAGGGCAGGGGCAAAAAACTTTTGAGAAGGGAACATTGTTGGGGGTGTTGTCTGCAGAGGTCTTGCAGGAGTTTTCCTTCTCCCACAAGTGGCATAAAACTGAGACGGACCGGGATTTTCTGACGTTTTGCTTCCTCAATAAAAGCGGTGGCGATGAGTTGCAGGAAAGAATCTTCGCCATATCCATTACTCAAAAATAGTACATGCTTTTCCATCATTTCATTTTATGGTATGCTATGAAGAATTAAAAATCAAGAGAAAAGGGGGCCGTAAAGATTGCGTTGGCCGGGGATTTTAGAGTACTTTGCTGAATATCTCCCTCTCACTGAAAAAACACCCCTCATTACCCTTCAGGAGGGGAACACCCCTCTGATTTCGTCTTCAAGCCTCTTTAAGAAGGTTGGAGTGGGAAGGTTGTTTTTTAAATTTGAGGGGATGAATCCTACCGGTTCATTTAAGGATCGGGGAATGGTGGTGGCGATCGCTAAGGCCAAGGAGGAAGGGAAAGAGGTGGTCATGTGTGCTTCAACCGGAAATACTTCCGCCTCGGCAGCCGCCTATGCTAAAAGAGCAGGATTATCCTGTGTCGTACTCATCCCTCAGGGAAAAATTGCTCTGTTCGGCAATAGCACCCATTGCCAACTCGGGCTGGCCGGGCACCCCCAACTTGCGCACCAGCAACACATCGAGCGGCGCAGCGAGCGCTTGCGCCACTTCGTAGGCGACCGGCACACC
>JBDIWM010000022.1:0-21212 GCA_039638595.1 Atribacterota bacterium | reverse complement strand
GGGGAAGCTTTCTCAAGCCTTAATGCACGGGGCAAGGGTCCTGGCGGTGCAGGGAAACTTTGACCAGGCCCTTCAGGTGGTGCGTTTCATTACTTCCCACTATCCGGTGGCTCTGGTCAACTCGCTGAATCCGCACCGTATTGAGGGACAAAAAACCGCTTCGTTTGAGGTTGTGGAGTGGTTAGGGAAAGTACCCGATTTTCTGGCTCTTCCGGTGGGGAATGCGGGAAACATTACCGCGTACTGGAGAGGTTTTAGGGAACTTTTTGAGCTGAAAAAAACTTCAGTGTTACCGAGAATGCTTGGCTTTCAAGCGGCTGGTGCTTGCCCTTTGGTTCTGGGTAAACCAGTAGAAAACCCCCATACAGTAGCCACGGCCATTCGTATCGGAAACCCTGCCAGCTGGAAAGGTGCCATAGCTGCCAAGGAGGAATCAGGTGGGCTCATCGATGCGGTTGCCGATGAAGAGATTCTGGGAGCACAAGGGATGTTAGCGGAAGAGGAAGGAATTTTTGTCGAACCAGCCTCGGCGGCATCGGTTGCCGGAGTTTTGAAAAAAGCTCAGGAGGGATTCTTCCGGGGGAGCGAGACGGTGGTATGTGTCCTGACTGGTCATGGTCTCAAAGACCCGGATGTGGCTATAAAACAGTGTGAAGGACGGATTGAGGAGGTTGGTGCTTCGGTGGAGGAAGTGGTACGGGTTCTGGGGTTTTAGGGGAAGAGTATGATTTTCGAGGTGAATGTTCCAGCGACGACGGCCAATATCGGTTGTGGGTTTGATGTTCTGGGGATGGCGCTTGATCTTTATTATCGGGTACAGGTGAACGTGAATGAAGACGGCTCTTTCGCCATACTTCATCGGGGAGAAGGGGCAGAAACGATTCCTTTTTCAGAAAACCATCTTCTGTATCGGACTGTGAGAACGGTGTGGGAGAAGTTGCACTTCCCACCGGTTGGGTTTCGGGTTGAAGCATTTAATGACATTCCGGTGGCTCGGGGCCTGGGAAGCAGTGCAGCCTGTATTGTAGCAGGAGTTACTGTAGCCAATTTTATTGCTGGGAGCGTTTTATCTTTAGAGGAAATGATTCGCATAGCCTGTGAAATCGAGGGACATCCTGACAATGTTCTTCCCGCTTTTCTGGGTGGTTTTACCGTGGCCATGCCATACGAGGGGAAAATGTATTATCGTAAGTTTTCCTTTTTCCCCAATGCGGAAATCGTTTTGTGTGTTCCTCAGTATGGATTGAGCACTGCGGCCATGCGCAAACTGCTTCCTGAGACATATCCCCGCCAGCAGGTGGTGTTCAATCTTTCTCATCTGGCCTATCTTCTGGGGAGCCTTTTTGAGGGGGATTTTGACGGTTTTCTCCTGGCGCTTGAAGATTATCTTCATCAACCCTATCGAGGAAAAGCAATCAAAGGATTTTTTGAGGTAAAAGAGTACGTCCAGAGAATGGGCTTAGGAAATGCAGCGATCAGCGGTTCCGGACCAACCGTAGTCCTTTTTTTACGTCGGCCTCTGGCTGAGGAAGAGGTTGGAGAAATTCAGACTCTTTTCCACGCTCAAGGTGGAGGGGAAGTGGTATTGAAAAGGGTTCAATGGGTTGAGAGGGGAGCGGTGGTGAAGCTGTTATGAGCGTCATTGTGCAGAAGTACGGTGGTTCTTCAGTGGCAGATCTGGATAAAATTCATTTTGTGGCGGAGAAGGTGAAAAAATACTGGCAGGCCGGCCATAAATTGGTGGTGGTGGTTTCAGCGATGGGGAAAACCACTGATACCTTGCTTTCTATGGCTCACTCTATTTGTTCTTCTCCACCGGAACGAGAACTGGATATGCTCCTTGCCACAGGCGAACAGGTCTCGGTGGCGCTACTCTGTATGGCACTTTTTGCAAGAGGGGTTCGCGCTATTTCTCTCACTGGTGGACAGGCAGGCATTATCACCACCGGAATGCACACCAAGGCGAAAATTGTCCACATTGAGGTGAGCCGGATCTTAAAGTATCTTGAGGAAGGTCAAGTCGTGGTTGTGGCGGGTTTTCAGGGAAAAACAGCCAATGAGGATATCACCACCTTGGGAAGAGGAGGAAGTGACACTACTGCCTGCGCTTTGGCGGCAGCTTTGGGGGCTGATTTTTGCGAGATTTACACTGACGTGAATGGAGTATATACGGCTGATCCTCGGGTTGTTCCTGAAGCTCGCAAAATCCCCTCCATTTCTTATGATGAGATGTCCGAGATGGCGAACCTGGGAGCCAAAGTTCTTCAACTTCGAGCCGTCGATTTTTCTCAGCGCTACGGTGTGCGCGTTCATGTTCGTTCCACGTTCTGTGAGGATGAAGGAACCTGGGTCGAGGAGGTCGAAGTGATGGAGGATGTGAAAGTAAAGGCGGTAACGCATACCAAAGAAGTGATGAAAGTGGTACTTCTGGGGGTTCCCAACCAACCTGGAGTGGCGGCTTCTATCTTTAAGGTGTTGGCTGATTTTTCAGTTTTTATCGATATGATCATCCAGAGTGAAGGTCGGGGAGTGGAAAAAGATGTGGCCTTTGTGGTTGCCAAAGAGGATGAGGGAAAGGCCCGAAGAGCGGT
Source organism: Atribacterota bacterium (assembly GCA_039638595.1). Taxonomy (NCBI): domain Bacteria; kingdom Pseudomonadati; phylum Atribacterota; class Atribacteria; order Atribacterales; family Candidatus Caldatribacteriaceae; genus Candidatus Profundicultor; species Candidatus Profundicultor thermophilus. The sequence goes on along the minus strand of JBDIWM010000022.1, from coordinate 18,621 downwards.
GGCGCATCTTGGGGAAATGATTTCTTTTCGGGAGGCCAAATTTGACGATTCCATGGGAAAAATATCCATTGTTGGTGCTGGCATTGCCAGTGATCCCAGAATTGCCTATCGGATGTTCAGTGCTCTAGCGCGAACTGGTGCGAATATTGATATGATCAGCACCTCAAATTTGCGGATTTCCTGTCTCATTCCTCGGGACCGGGTGGAAGAGGCGGTCAGGGTTCTGCATGAAGAATTCATTGGAGAAGGAGAGGTGATTTTAAATGGCGAATCATAACGTAGCCATTGTAGGAGTTACTGGAGCCGTTGGTCAGGAGATGCTCAGAATCCTTGAGGAACGGAATTTCCCGGTGAGAGAGCTCAGACCACTGGCTTCAGAGCGTTCTCGGGGAAAGAGGGTCGTTTTTAAGGGGGTTGAAATTCCGGTTGAGGTACTCTCTCGAGAAAGTTTTCGAGGCGTAGATTTGGCCCTTTTCAGTGCCGGAGCTTCCATCAGTCGAGAGTTTGCCCCTCTGGCAGTAGAGTCAGGATGTATTGTGGTGGATAATTCTTCGGCTTTTCGTTACGAAGAGGATGTACCGCTTGTGGTGCCCGAGGTTAATCATCACCGGGTTCGAGATTATAAGAAAAGGGGTATTATTGCGAATCCGAACTGCACCACAATTATCTCCATTGTTCCTTTAAAACCCTTGCACGACTACGGAAAAATCCAGAGGATGGTTGTTTCCAGTTACCAGGCGACCTCTGGAGCGGGAGCCCAGGCTATGCTTGAGCTTGAGGAGCAGGTGAAAAACTATGTTGAGGGGAAAAACCTCACAGCCAAAGCTTTTCCTTATCAGATTGCTTTTAACCTCATTCCCCACATTGATGTGTTTTTGGAAAATGGCTATACCAAGGAAGAGATGAAAATGGTCTGGGAAACTCGCAAAATCATGGAGGCTCCAGAAGTGAGGATTACGGCAACCTGCGTTCGGGTTCCAGTATTTCGAGCGCACTCGGTTTCCATAAACATTGAGACGGAGGAGAAAATTTCTCGCCAAAAGGCTGTTGAATTGCTCTCTCAGGCTCCTGGAGTGAAAGTGCTCGATGACCCAGCAAGCCGGAAATATCCCATGCCCCTTTATGTTGCTGGCCAGGATGAATGTTTTGTGGGTAGGATTCGGGAAGATATTTCCTGTGAGAAAGGTCTCAATCTCTGGGTGGTGGGAGATCAGCTTCGCAAAGGTGCGGCACTCAACGCCATCCAGATTGCTGAACTGCTCCTTCAGGAAGGGTGTTTGTAGTTCATTGCAAAGCGGTGTTTAAAACGGTACAATGAAAAAGAGAGCGAGAGTGGCGGAATGGAAGACGCGCTGGACTTAGGATCCAGTGGGTTAAATCCCATGCGGGTTCAACTCCCGCCTCTCGCACCAGATTATTCAGTGGGTTGATTTCAGAGTGTAATCAAGCCCTTCAAAAGTTTGACACAGGACCTGAGAAAATATAAAATGGGCAGGAGTTGTAATCGATTTTCGCAGAGGTAGTTGGTGTCCAGTTTTGGATAGAGAACTTGTGCATACCTCGATGGTGCCATCGAGGTATATTTTTGCTGTTCAGGAAGGTGGAGTGGACATGGTAGAGGTTAAGAGGGAAGAAAAGGAGAGGCATGTTTATCATCTTGAGATTACAGTGGAAGAAGAACGAGTGAAAGAAGCGTTGAAAGAGGTGTACCGGGATTTTGCCCACCGGGTGAATATCCCTGGGTTCAGAAAGGGTAAAGCGCCTCGCGGGATTCTACAAGCGTATGTGGGGAAAGGAGCCATTCTTGAAGCTTTGGCTCGGGTGCTTATTCCCCAGGTGATGGAGGAGGTTTTGAGAAAGGAAAATATTGATGTGATTGGAGAACCAGAGATAGAAGTTGTTCAGGTTGACGAGGAGAAACCGTTGGTTTTCCGTTTGCAGGTCATGGAAAGCCCAGCTGTGACCCTTCCAGATCCTAAAGAACTGGAAGTTCGTAAATACCGTCTGGAAGTCCGGGAATCAGATGTGGAACGAGAATTGGAACGATTGCGAAATTCTCGTGGTAGCTGGGAGGATAAGGAACCAGAGAGCGAGGCCGTAGTCGGGGATCTGGTAAAATTTACCGTGGAGAGTCGGGATTACACGGTTCTTGCCCATGATACCGAGGATGGAGACACGATTGGAAGAGAAGTTGTAGGGATGAAAGTGGGAGAAAAGAAGAAGGTTTCACTGAAAGATTCTGAAGGACATGATGTTGAAGTTGAATTGCAGGTCACCGGTCTCATGGAAAAGAAGATTCCTGAGCTTGGTGCAGAATTCTTGCAAAGCCTGGGAGAAGAGTTCGATTCGGTGGAAGCCCTGAAAGAAAAAATCCGGGGGAGTCTGGAGCGAGTTGCCTTGGACCTTGCTGAAGAGCGTTTTCAACAGGAAGCACTGGTAGCACTATGCAAAAATTCCGAACTCCACATTCCTGAGCCTCTCGTTGATATTGAAACCAGACACCGAATTGATGCCTTCAAAGAACAGCTAGAAAAAGATGGTTTGACGCTGGAGCGATATCTGGAGTTGACTGGTAACGATTTTGCCAAGGTGGAAAAGGAATTACAAAAACTGGCTCACTGGAATCTCAAGAAGTTTTTTGTCCTGAAAGAGTATGCCAAGAAATATGCAATTGAAGTCACCGAAAAGGATTTAGCGGAAGAAATAGAGCGCCTTGCTCGAGTGTCAGGGAAAACTCCAGAGGCGGTACGGGAGATTCTGGAAAGAAATGATAAAATAGAGGAAGTCAAGGAACGCTTGAGAACTCAGAAGCTCTTGAAAGACCTTGGCGCTCGGGTCAGAGTAAAGGAATTACCCGAAGCCGTGAATTTTGACCAATGGAGAGCGCTGGAGAATCCGGAAGAGGAGATGATCGCATGAGTTATCTTGTTCCAATTGTGGTGGAACAAACTCCTCGTGGAGAGCGGGCATATGATATTTATTCCCGTCTTTTGCAGGATCGAATTGTGTTTTTGGGAACCGAAATTGATGATACGGTGGCGAATCTCATCATTGCCCAGCTCCTATTCCTTGAGGCGATGAACAAGGAGAAAGATATCAACCTCTATATCAACAGTCCCGGTGGTTCGGTTTCAGCGACCCTAGCCATCTATGACACCATTCAGTACATTAAGCCGGATGTAGCCACCATTTGCATTGGTCAGGCAGCCAGTGGCGCGGCGGTGATTCTTGCTGCTGGGACCAGAGGGAAAAGAATGGCTCTACCGAATTCCCGAATTATGATCCATCAGCCTCTGGGTGGGGCTCAGGGACAGGTTTCAGACATTGAAATCCATGCTCGGGAAATGGTGAAGATTCGAGAAAAGTTGAATGTCATTCTCTCGTCCCATACTGGCCAGGCGATCGAAAAGATACGCCGGGATACGGAGAGAGATTTCTTTATGTCATCCGAGGAAGCAAGGGAATATGGTTTGATTGATCGGGTTCTGTACCCCAAAGAAGAAGGCAAAGGAGAATCAAAAGAGGATGCCGAAGTCTGAGGAGGAAAAAGCGAGGTTGCGTTGTTCTTTTTGTGGGAAGAATCAGTCAGAGGTTAAAAAGCTGATCGCTGGTCCAGGTGTCTATATATGTAATGAATGTATTGAACTCTGTAACGAAATTCTGAAAGAAGATGCTCGGAATAAGAAAAAGGATTTCGTTCTGGAAGAACTTCCTTCACCTAAAAAGATCAAAGCGTTTCTGGATCAATATGTGGTCGGTCAGGAAAAAGCCAAGGTTGTCCTCTCGGTGGCTGTTTATAATCACTATAAACGGATTGCTCAGTCCGCTGAAGGGGATGTGGAGATTGAAAAAAGCAACATCCTGCTTCTTGGCCCTACTGGTTCGGGGAAGACGCTTCTGGCTAAAACTCTAGCCAGATTTTTAAATGTTCCCTTTGCCATTGCTGATGCCACTACGTTGACCGAGGCTGGATATGTGGGAGAAGACGTCGAGAACATTCTTCTGCGACTGATTCAGAATGCCAATTTTGACGTGAAGAGGGCTGAGAAAGGAATTGTGTATATCGATGAAATCGACAAAATTGCTCGCAAAAGTGATAGCCCTTCTATTACCCGTGATGTTTCGGGAGAGGGGGTACAACAAGCACTTTTGAAGATTCTGGAAGGAACCATTGCCAATGTACCGCCTCAGGGGGGTAGAAAACATCCCCACCAGGAGTTTATCCAGATCAATACGGAGAATATCCTTTTCATTTGTGGCGGGGCGTTTGTGGGTCTGGAGAAAATTATCGAGAACCGTTTAAAGGACCGCAAAATTGGCTTTGGGGCAGAGGAACAATTTGGCAAAAAGACATCGCTTGATAACCCTCTGCACGAGGTCCAGCCTGAAGATTTACTCAAGTTTGGAATGATACCAGAATTTGTGGGTCGTGTCCCCGTTGTCTGTGCTCTGGATCCGCTCACTGAAAGTGATCTAGTGAGTATTCTTACGAATACCCGAAATAGCCTTGTCAAACAGTACCAGAAGTTATTTGCTATGGAAGGAGTTGAACTCACATTCACTCCTGAGGCGTTGCGACTCATCGCTCGTAAGGCGATTGAAAAGGGTACTGGCGCCCGGGGGTTGCGGACCATCATGGAGCGGATGATGATCGAGTTGATGTTTGAAATTCCTTCGCGCAGGAACATGTTGAAGAGCGTGGTAATCGATGAGCGGGTGGTGGAATGTGGGCGATATTTCCCTGTCCTGGAAGAGGAAGAAAAATTGGCATAAAAGGAGCATTCCATGAAAGAGAAATTGGTACTCTCTCAAGCCTTTGACCCGCGTTTGGTTGAAGAAAAGTGGTACAGCGTTTGGGAAAAGAAGGGGTATTTCGCGCCGGCTCCTTCTGGTCAGCCTTTCTGTATTGTAATTCCTCCTCCGAACGTGACTGGCCATTTGCACATGGGTCATGCTTTGAATCTGACTCTGCAGGATATTGTGATCCGGTTTCGGCGTATGCAGGGATATCGAGCCCTGTGGATACCCGGAACCGATCACGCTGGCATTGCCACCCAAAATGTGGTGGAGAAAGAGCTGACCAAGGAGGGTGTGAGCCGGGAAGGACTGGGAAGAGCAAAATTCCTGGAGAGGGTCTGGGAATGGAAAGATCGGTATCACCGGAGAATCGTAGAGCAGTTAAAAAAGATGGGGGCTTCTTGTGATTGGGCAAGAGAGCGTTTCACCATGGATGAGGGGCTCTCCCAGGCGGTCAGAGAAGTATTTGTCCGCCTGTTTGAAGAGGGCTTAATCTATCAGGATGAGTATATTGTCAACTGGTGTCCTCGTTGTGCAACAGCATTGGCTGACATTGAAGTGGAATACGAAGAGCGTCCCTCGCATCTCTGGTATATTCGGTACCCCTTAAAGGGAGATTCCCATCGTTTCCTGGTTGTGGCAACCACAAGACCTGAGACCATGCTTGGAGATGTGGCTTTGGCGGTGAATCCAAACGATGAGCGTTATAAAAATTTCGTTGGCCAAATGGTCATCCTTCCTCTTATGAATCGAGAAATTCCGATTATTGCTGACGAGTATGTGGATCCTGATTTTGGCACCGGGGTGCTCAAGGTTACTCCTGCTCATGATCCTCACGATTTTGAACTCGGGGAAAAGCATGGGTTGCCCCGGGTCCGGGTTCTTGACGCTCGGGGTGTTATGACTGAGGAAGCTGGACGATTTGCCGGACTTCCTCGAGAGGTAGCTCGCCAGAAGGTGGTGGAGGCACTCCAGGAGGAGGAGTTGCTCGAGAAAATCGAAGATTACACCCATTCGGTTGGTCACTGTTACCGGTGTGGGACCGTTATTGAACCCCTGATTTCGAAGCAATGGTTCGTAAAAATGAAAGGTCTTGCCGAAGGTGCAATCCGAGCGGTTCAGGATGGACGGATAGAATTTGTTCCAGAGCGCTGGTCGAAGGTGTACTTTGAGTGGATGGAGAACATTAAAGACTGGTGTATCTCCCGGCAAATTTGGTGGGGACATCGCATTCCGGTTTTCTATTGCCGAGATTGTGAATATGTTTTCGCTCATCGCCATGATCCGGAAAGCTGCCCCCGCTGTGGAGGGCCAGTTGTCCAGGATGAAGATGTTCTTGATACCTGGTTTAGCTCTGCGTTGTGGCCTTTTTCTACTTTAGGTTGGCCTGAGGATACTGAAGATCTGCAGACTTTTTATCCCACCTCGCTTCTTGTAACTGGGTTTGATATCATCTTTTTCTGGGTGGCACGAATGATCATGATGGGGCTCAAATTCATGAGTGACATTCCCTTTCGCAAAGTGTACATTACTCCTCTGGTGCGGGACGAAAAAGGAAAAAAGATGAGTAAATCTTTGGGGAATACCATTGATCCCTTGGAGGTGGTTGAGCAATACGGTGCCGATGCCTTGCGTTTTGCATTGGCCTGGCTTACGGTTCAGGGGCGGGACATTCATCTTTCTTTGCGTCGAGTGGAAGCAGCGCGCAATTTCATGAATAAATTATGGAATGCATCTCGTTTTGTGTTGATGAATTTGGACGATTTTGAGTTGTTACCCTGGTCTTCTTGGGATGCTTTGGACCTCAAGGACCGCTGGATTCTCTCCCGATTCCACCGAGTGATTAGGGAGACTACCCAGGAGCTTGAAAATCTGAATTTTGGGCAGTATGTTCAGCTCATTTATGATTTTGTATGGGGCGAGTACTGTGACTGGTACCTCGAATGGGCCAAAGAGGACCTCTACCGTGGTGATGAGAAGACACGGCGTAAGACGCAAAATGTTCTGGTTTTTATTTTAAATGGTATTTTGAGAATCTTACACCCTGTGGCACCGTTCATTACCGAGGAAGTCTGGAGTAGTCTTCCAAGGAATGAGGAGGAAAACTTAATCGTCGTTTCCTGGCCTGTCGCGACGGGAGAAAGCGATGAAGAAGCTGAAAAGGCGGTAAAAGTAATCCAGGAAATCGTTCGGGAAATACGGTATCTTCGGGCTGAACTCCGTATTGCTCCGGCAGAGAAATGTCGGGTGCAGCTGAATTTCTCTGCCGGCAATCTTTTGGAGCGCTTGCGTTATGGTGAACGGTATATCGAGCAACTGGCAAAGTGTACCGTCGAAGAAATGGATTTTGAGATTGCAAAACCCCGACATGTGGCTACAGGAAGAATTCCAGGGGTGGATGTCTATCTTTTGGTCGAAGGCTTAGTGGACGTAGAAAGGGAACTGGAAAGGTTAGAAAAGAAGATATTAGGTGTTGACGTGGAAATCGAACGCATAAAGAGTAAACTTGAAAACCAGGATTTCCTCAATCGGGCTCCTCAGGAAGTTGTGGAGAGGGAAAAGGAACGCTGGCAAACACTTCTTGAAGAGAAAAGGAGATTGGAGATTCTGAGGGCGGGGATGCGATGAAGCTTTTTTCCTTTTTATCGCGTCGGGATAAAGTGGAACTCCTGGCCATTTTTTTGGGAGGACTGGTGGTGGTGGTCTTTGCCTTTTTTATGGCTCGAGGAGATCTCGATGCGTACGTGGAGGTTCTCTTGAAAGAGAGCATACCAGAGGAAGGAGGAACTCCTTTTTCTCCTGAAGTGCTTAATGAAGAGGTGGTAGAGGACCAAGAAACTCTTGCGAGTTTTCTGACTTCTCCTTCACCTTTTACCATTCCCCGGGAAGAGCCGCCAACGATACCATTAGCCACTGAGCAACCAACCACTGTCCCATCTCCTTCTTTCCTACCGCAGCCTTCTCCTCGTGCGACTCCCAGAGGAACGTTTTATGTCCAGGTGGGGGCATTCTCCAAGGAGAGCAATGCTCAGGGTATGGTTGCAACACTCAAGGGTCTCGGCTATTCAGGAACCATAGAAAAGGTTTCTTCGCTTTATCGGGTACGGATATATGGTTTTTCCTCTCTGGAGGAGGCGCAAAAAGCGGTGAATCGTTTGAGAGCTCGGGGTATTGAAGCTTTTGTCAGTAAATAAGGAGAGGGCGATGACTCTTAAAGAAGTCAAAGAGATTCTGGGGGCCGAAGTTCTGGTAGGGGAAGCATTTTTGCAACGCGAAATTTGGTATGCTTGTGGGAGTGATTTGCTGAGCGATGTTTTGGCATTTGCCAAGGAACACGCACTTTTGTTAACTGGTTTGACCAATTCTCAGGTCATCCGCACTGCGGAAATGATTGACCTTTTGGGAATTGTCTTTGTCCGAGGAAAGAAGCCGGAACATTCGACCATTGAACTGGCCGCCCTGAAAGGGATACCTCTTCTCACCACTCGTCTTCCCATGTATGAATCTTGTGGGAGGCTGTATCTTAAGGGATTGAGGGGATGTAGCGAATTTGGCTCCAATGCTTGAGGAGCATCCTCTAATCGAAATGGAAAGGGAGATTGTCGGTGGAGACTTTCAGCGGGCTGGTGATGTTTCCAGTGAGCTTAAAAATATCCTACAGCGAGCCGGATTTCCTCCAGCGTTTAATCGCCGGGTGGTCATTGCTTCTTATGAAGCGGAGATGAACGTGGTTATTCATGCGTATCGGGGTGTTTTCAAGGCCAGCGTGTATTCTGACCGGGTACATGTGGAAATTGACGATCAGGGTCCGGGTATTCCGGATCTGGAATTAGCTTTTCAGGAAGGGTATTCTACCGCTCCACCCCACATTCGAGAAATGGGTTTCGGAGCAGGATATGGGTTATCCAATATGAAAAAGTGTTCCGATGTGCTGACGATTGATACCCGGGTTCAGGAAGGAACAAAAGTGGTTATGGATTTTTTCCTCTTTTCAAACTCATGATGAGCTGGTGAAAATCTTTGGCCATTCAGGAAATTTTTCATTCGGTTCGTTTAGATGAGAGTAAATGCAAAGGGTGCACGCACTGTATCAGAAGATGTCCAACCGAAGCCATACGGGTCAAGGGTGGTAAAGCCTGTATCGATGAAAGGCGGTGTATTGATTGTGGTGAATGTATCCGCACCTGTCCCAATTATGCAAAGTATGCGCAAACAGACCCTCTGGAAATCATTAAAAAATTCAAGTATGCTGTGGCTCTGCCTGCCCCTGCTTTTTATGCCCAGTTTAAATTCACCGTTCCTCTGGGAAAAATTCTGGGAGGGTTATTAAAAGTCGGTTTTCACGATGTCTTCGAAGTCGCCAGGGGTGCGGAAATTTTGGCAGAGGAAATCAAAACGTACCTTGAGGGGCGGGATGTTCCCAAACCAGTGATTTCCTCAGCCTGTCCGGCAGTGGTGCGACTTGTGGAGGTCAAATTTCCAGCTTTGATCGAGAACCTTCTTCCTCTTGATTCTCCCTTGGGGGTTGCAGCAAAAATTGCCCGTCTTCAAGCGATGAAGAAGGGGTATAGCGCGGATGAAGTTGGAGTGTTTTTTGTGACGCCTTGTCCGGCAAAGGTCACTGAGGTGAGACAGAGTGGCGATGAATTGGCTCGGATTGATGGAGCCATATCGATGAGCGGGATTTACTCCCGCTTGGTGAACGAACTGGGAGAAGTGGAAGAGGTTCCCCAGGTCCAGATGGCTAGTTTTAAGGGCATTGGTTGGGCGCGATCTGGAGGTGAACAGGAGTCCCTGGGAGAGGGAGAGTACATGGCTGTGGATGGAATCCACTATGTGATTTCGGTCCTGGAGAAAATTGAAGTTGGAGAATTGAAAGAAGTGGTATATTGCGAGGCGCAGGCCTGTGTGGGAGGATGCATTGGGGGAGTTCTTTCCGTGCAAAATCCCTTTGTGGCCAAGGTCAATGTGAATCACCTGTTGAAGAAGTATGGTCGTTTTACGCCGATATCTGAGGAAGAGCTCAAGGTGTGGCGCAGGGCTTCGATTTTTGCTCGAACCAGAGCGTATGAAGCCAAGGAAGTCATGCGTCTTGACCAGGATTTGCACCGTGCTTTGGAAAAGTATCAGGCTATCGAAAAACTGCTGGAAAAATTACCGGGTTTGGACTGTGGTGCTTGTGGTTCGCCAACCTGCCGAGCCCTGGCGGAGGACATTGTTCAGGGAAAGGCAGTCGAGGTGGATTGTCCCTTTCTCCTCCGTAGCCATATGCTGGATCTGGCTATGGAAATTTATAGTCTGGCCAGCCGTGTTCCCCAAACCATGGTAAAAAAAGAAGAGGGGGCAAAAAAAGTTGAAAGTCAGGATTCGTGACATTGTAAAGAATCTTGGAGCCGAGGTACTTGTTGAAGGTGGTATGGAGCATGGAGCGGTGCGTGGGGGGTACTGTGGAGATCTTCTCAGTGATTGTATTGCCAACGCCGAAGAAGGAAGTGTGTGGGTTACCATCCAATCGCATCCTAATGTGGTGGCGGTAGCATCTTTAGTCGGTATTCCCTGCATTGTGGTTACGAATAACCAGGAAGTTCAGGAACAGACTCTGGAGAAAGCCCGGGAACAGGGGATTACCATTTTGAAAACGCCTCTCTCTTCGTTTGAGGCTGTGAGTGTGCTTTCCCAGCTGGGTGTTTCCGGGAAAAGACGACATGCCTGAAGGTGATTTACAAGTTTTTGTGGCGGATCTCCATATTCACAGTGTCCTGTCACCATGTGCCCAGCGAGAAATGCTTCCTCAGTGTATCATCCTTGAAGCTCTGGAGAAAAAAATTGACATGATTGCTCTCTGTGACCATAATGCGTGTGACAATGTGGAGGTAACTGTTGCTCTGGGTAACCGTTTTGGAATATGGGTGATTCCGAGTATCGAAGTGGAAACTCGGGAAGAAGTACACCTCCTCTGCTATTTTCCTACTGTTTTGCAGCTCCAAAACTTCAATCATCTCGTTTCTGCATCGCTTCTTCCCATGCCGTTGCGCGAAGATATATGGGGTGAAGAATGGGTGATTGGTGAAGACGGGCAAGTCTCTGAAAAGAAAGCGCATCTTCTGACCTACCCGACTACTCTTTCGGTGGAGGAGGTCGTTACTTTGGTGCGCACCTTTGGCGGTGTGGTAGTTCCGGCGCATGTGGATCGTAAGCATTACAGCATTGTATCTCAATTGGGTTTTATTCCTCCGGACTTAATGATACCTGCAGTGGAAATTTCGCAAAGAGCGCCGTGGAAGGAGGTAGCCGAACAGCTTGGGCTTCAGCGCTTCCAGGTTTTGTGTTCTTCCGATGCCCACCAGCTTAGCGAAATTGGGCTGGGGAAAACCTATTTTTTGATGTATGCCCTTAACTGGTCGGAATTTATGCTGGCTATGCATGGTGAGGCAGGAAGAAGTATTTTTTTACCCTAATTCTTGATTGTTTCTTCAAAGGCCCCTTTGGAATAAAACATACATTCTATTTTTTTCTCTTCATCCCTATTTTAAGATTTATAGTGGTTGGTTGTGGCATAAAGTGGTTTAAAGGGGAAGGGATACGATGTTTCTTAGCCATTACCGTCACACTGTGGATAAAAAAGGTCGGATTGTCATTCCCAGTGAGTTCCGTGACGCGCTTCGGGAAAGAATCTACCTCACTCCTGGCATTGAATCCTGTGTTTTCATCTATCCTCAAGAGGAGTGGGAAAAACTCTACCGGAAAGTGACTTCTCTTCCTCTTACCCAGAAGGATGCACGTGATTTCATGCGTCTCTTCCTTTCCAGTGCTGCCGCGGTAGAAATTGATCCTCAGGGTCGGGTGATGTTGCCTTTACACCTCCGGAGGTATGCTCAGATCGAAAGCCGAGTGATCCTTTTAGGTGTTGGGAATCGAGTTGAAATATGGGCTGAGGAGAATTGGGATGCCTATTTCCAGAAAATCCAGAGTAGTTTCGAAGCAATTACTCAAAGTATTGTTATGGAAGAGCATCCATATGGTCGTTAGTGTGGTTCACCATCCAGTTATGGTGCAGGAGGTTTGTCGCTGGCTGGTTACGAATCCTTCCGGTATCTATGTTGATGCTACTCTGGGGGGAGGTGGCCATGCTTTGGCGCTTTTATGCCGATTGGAATCGGGAGGGAAATTGATTGGTATAGACCGGGATGACGAAGCCCTCCAGAGAGCGAGAAAAAACTTGAAGGGTTTTTTGGACCGGGTAATGCTGGTGCATAGTCCCTTTTCGAAAATTGGCGAAGTCCTTACCTCACTTCAATTGGAAAAGGTTTCCGGGGTATTGTTCGATCTGGGGATCTCTTCTTTTCATCTCGAGCAGGGGGAGCGAGGATTCAGCTTTGAAAAAGATGGTCCACTGGACATGCGCATGGATACATCACAGAGCTTGGATGCTTCCTGGGTGGTGAATCATTTTTCTGAAAGAGAGCTTGCGGATCTCATCCATCGATATGGGGAAGAGCGCTATGCACGCCGAATTGCTCGATTCATTGTGCAGACAAGAAGAAAACAGCGCATTGAATCCACGCTCCAGTTAGCAAAGATTGTGGAAACGGTGGTGCCCCGTCGAGAGAAGATTCATCCGGCGACCCGGACCTTTTTGGCTCTTCGTATCTTCGTGAATCGGGAACTCGAAGAGCTTTCTCTTGCTCTTTCTCAGATACCTCAGATTCTTGAAGAAAGAGGGCGCGTGGTCGTGTTGAGTTACCACTCTTTGGAGGATCGAATTGTGAAGCAGTTTCTTCGGGATTGTCCTGCGCTTTTGGTCTGTACCAAAAGACCTCTGCGGCCATCACAGGAAGAGATAGCGAGAAACCCTCGAGCGCGGAGCGCTCGTCTGAGGATAGCTGAGAAAATCCAAATGGGGGAGTATCGATGAACAGAGTAAGGAATTGGTGTATTGCTGGGTTGTTACTTTGTTTTTTTGGGGCTCTCTTTCATTTAAGTTTGCAGGCTATACTTTTGGAAAAAGGGTTTCTTGCTGAATCAAAACGAGACGTTCTGGAGAGCTTAGTAGCAGAAAAAACAAAACTCGAGACCGAAATTGCCCAATTATCATCTTTGGAACGGATTAAGGCTCTTGCGGAGAATCGCCTGGGTATGGTTCCGCCCACACAGATTGTTTACATGGTTGCGGGGGGTAAGCTCAGCGAAGGCGAAACACAGCTGGCCTTAAATGAGGAAAAGCGGGGTAAGGGGAAGGCTCAATGATTTCCAGAAAATTTGTCCAGCGGACAAATTTTCTGACTGGTTTTCTTTTGTTACTCCTTCTTGTTGTAGTTTGGAGATTGGTGTCGATTCAGATATTTCAGGCAAAGCGATACCAGGAGTTGTTGGTACCGCGTTTTGCTTTGAACGAAGTACCTCCTCCACGGGGTTCGATTCTGGATCGCAATGGCGAAGTTTTGGCAAAAGACGTGGAAGCCATATCGATTTTTGCCTGCCCAGTGCGCGTGAAAAACCCCCAAGAAATTGCTCAAGAGTTTTCACAGATGCTTTCTTTAAACGAAGAGGAGTTGAGGAAGGCCCTGTCTTCTAACATGACCTGGTTCGAAATCAAACGAAAGGTTCCTCTCTATTTAGGAGAATTTTTGTTTCGGCAGAAATGGGAGGGAATTTACTGGGAAAACGATACCATGCGTTTTTATCCTAAGGCGCCCTTACTCAGTAACCTCCTGGGTTTTGTGGGTTCCGAGGGACGAGGTTTAGAGGGGATTGAGTTCGTATTTGACTCGTATCTTCGGGGAGATAAGGGGTACAGTGCATTCGAGAAGGATGCTCTGGGTGGAGAAATTCCTTTGAGTGTGAAGTATAGTCCACCTCGTCCCGGTTATGACCTTGTTTTAACCATTGATGCCAATATCCAGTTTTTCGTGGAAAAGGCTCTGGATGGAGTGATGGAGAGAACCAAAGCCCAAAGAGGGGTAATCATCGTCAACGATCCCCGTAGTGGTGACATTCTGGCCATGGCTTCTCGCCCTTCCTACGATAACCGTTATTTTTGGCAGCACGAATCTTCCTGTTTTCGAAATCTGGCTTTCCAGATGGTTTTTGAACCTGGTTCGACCATAAAACCTCTAGTGATGGCTGGAGCCCTGGAGGAAAAGGTGGTCAGTCTGCGTGACCGGTTTTTCTGCCCTGGTTGGATTCAGGTCCATACACACCGGGTTCGGGATATCAAGGCTCACGGAGAGGAATCCCTTGAGGATGTGATCATCAATTCCTGCAATGTGGGCATCATCGAAGTTGCCAGAAAGCTTACCGCAGAAAAACTCTATGTGTATCTCAGAAATTTCGGTTTGGGAGGGGAAAGTGGGATTGAAATGCCTGGAGAGGAGATGGGTCTTTTGAGATCGCCAAAGGAATGGTCTCTCCTCTCTATCGGTGCGATTCCCATTGGACAGGAGATGATGATTACTCCTCTCCAGTTATTGAAGGCGCTATCAGCGCTAGCAAACAAAGGGGTGGTAATGAAACCGAGACTGGTGTCGAAAATTGTTGGTGCTGGGGATAAGGTGGTGAAGGAATTTCCTGTAGCATCACTGAAACGAGTTGTTTCGGAAAAAACTGCGTCGGTGGTGCTGGAAATGATGGAAAAAACGGTAGAACGGGGAACTGGTAAAAAGGCATTTATAGAGGGCTACAGGATTGCTGGAAAAACTGGTACCGGGCAAAAGGTTGATGCCAGTGGTCGTTATGCACTGGGAAAATTTTACTCGTCTTTTGTAGGGTTTTTACCGCTTCCAGAACCGCGCTTTGGAATTCTCATTATGTTAGATGAACCTCAAGGAGAGTACTATGGTGGTGATATTGCCGCGCCTGTATTCAGAGAAATTGCTCTCAACATTATCGATTATGCTGGTATAATATCGAAGAATGCTGAGGTGAAAGTATTTTGAAAATAAAAGATGTTGCGTCGGTTCTTCCATATATTGAGGCGCATATTGATGATGAAGCACTTGAGATTAATGGTATTGCTTTTAATTCAAAGCAGGTACTCCCAGGATATGTATTTTTTGCTCTTTGTGGATCGAATACCGACGGTCACCTGTACATTGAGGAAGTGCTCAAAAATGGAGCGGTGCTGGTGGTTGGAGAGCAGAGAGAGCCCCTTCAGAAACTTTCCGGGCGCGTTTCCTGGATCCTGGTGAAAGATGGAAGAAGGGCTTTGGCCTTGGTTTCCAATCTTTTCTATCAAGATCCATCACGATATCTTCGGATCATGGGTATTACCGGGACGAATGGAAAAACCACGACCTGTTTCTTGACCAGGAGTATCTGGGAAAAAAGTGGCCGCCCCTGTGGTCTTTTAACCACGGTTTGGAATCTGGTAGGACCCTGGGAATTTGAGTCCATCAATACCACTGAGGAGTCTCTGCGAATTTTCCGTTATCTTCATATGATGTGCCGTGCTGGCATTCAGGATGTGGTGATGGAGGTCTCTTCGCATGGGCTTTCGATTGGCCGGGTTGAGGGAATACGGTTTGATGCTGCCCTGGTGACAAATCTTATCCCTGAACATCTGGAATTTCATCAGACTTTTGAGCATTATTTTGCAAGCAAGCGGAAGCTTTTTGAAAAGGTTGCGGAAAATCTCACCAAGGAATATCCGCGAGTGGCGATTGCCAATGGGGATGATAAGGAATGTGTGAGAATGGTTCGGAATATGGGGATTCCTTATCTTACGTATGGGTTGGAGAAGACTGCTGATATCTGGGCGAGCAAGGTCGATTTTTCTTTAAGACGTTCTCGGTTCCATGTATATACTCCCTGGGGATCCGTGGTTGCAGAAATAAATTTCGCTGGTCAACACAACGTGTACAACGCTCTGGGGGCGATTGCCCTAGCGCTTTCCCAGGGTATTGATCGGGAATCCATTCAGGAGGGGCTACGAGCCTGCAGGCGGGTCCCGGGAAGGTGGGAATTCGTTGATGCGGGGCAAGATTTTGCGGTAATTGTTGATTTTGCTCATAACTGGCATGGTCTTGCTCATGCGCTTTCTACAATTCGGGAGTTTACTTGGGGGAAGATTATTACCGTTTTTGGGTGTGGAGGAGAAAGGGACCGAAAGAAACGGCCGCTCATGGGGGAAACCGTAGCGCGATACAGTGATTGGTGCCTGATTACCACCGACAACCCGCGCGGAGAGGATCCGGGTCAGACTGCTTACGATGCTCTGGAGGGTGTGAAACGGGTGGTACAGGAGAAGGAGGTTCGGTATGAAGTGATTCTGGATCGGGTGGAAGCAATTCGAAAAGCCATTGCCATAGCAAAAAAAGGAGACGTCGTTTTTCTGGCTGGTAAGGGTCCAGAACGCTTTCAGGTTTATAACGGAATGATTGTTCCTCACAGCGATTACTGGGTTGCCAAACGTTTGCTTGAGGAAAGGTCGCGATGAAATTCACTCGAGAAGAGATTCAGAGGATTACTGGTGCTCGCCTTATCCAGGAGGGTCGATACCCGGTTTTTGACGGTCTTGCCATCGATAGTCGTTCCTGTAAAAAAGGGGATCTTTTCGTCGCTTTAAAGGGTGAAAGAACGGATGGGCATTTTTTTGTCTCCAGTGCCTTTGATAAGGGAGTTTCTGGAGCATTAGTGCGCGAGATTCCGACTTCTGTACTGGGAAGAGACAGGGCTCTTTTTCAGGTTGATGACACCCTGAAGGCCTTAAGATGTATCGGTCGGGAAGCTTCAGAGCGATTTAGAGGAGCCAAGATTGCTATCACTGGTACCGCTGGAAAAACCACTTGCAAACACATGCTCCAGGATTTACTTCGAAAACGTTTTTCGGTCGAGATCACACCGCAGAGCTTCAATACGGTGATTGGGGTATCCTGTGCTTTAGCCAATTTCCAGCAGGAAAGCCAGATTGGTGTGATCGAAGCGGGGATTAACAAAGTTGGGGAAATGGAGGAACTTGCCACCATCATTGCTCCGGACATTGTTATTTTCACTGCCTTTGGTGAGGGACACCTGGAGGGCCTGGAAAGTGTGGAAAAAGTAGTAAAAGAAAAAAGCAAACTCATTGTTTCTCGAACCTATCAGGTTTATCTCAACGGTGATTCTCCTTTTGCCCCTACCCTCATTGAGGGCTTGAGGAAAATGGGGAAAAAGGTGATTTCATTTGGGGTTCGCAGGGAGAATCAACTATTTTTTTCCCATTTCATGTTTCAATGGCCTCGTCTCCGGGTTGCTTTCTCAGTACAGTACGGGAATCAGGTGTTCGACTTCCAGGCTCCGATTCTTTTTGAAGAAGTGCTGGTTTCGCTTTTGCCTGCGTTCCATATGGCTCTTGAATGGGGAATACCACCGGAAGAAATTGCCGAGGTATTGTGGGACTGGAAACCGCTTCCAGGAAGGGGGAATCACTTTCATTGTGGTGGTGGGGTAGTGATTGATGACACCTATAATGCCAATCCGCTTTCGTATCGGAAGGCTTTGAGATTGTTGAAGCGTTTATCCCAACAGGGTTTAGAAACCTGGCTTGTGGCTGGAGACATGCTGGAACTGGGTTCCTTTTCTTCTGAAGCTCATCGGACCATCCTGGAAGAGGCCTTGGCACCGCCTCCTCTTTCTGGAATCATTCTTTTTGGTTCCCATTTCCAGGAAATTGCAGAACAAAAATTTCAAAAGGCATTGCAGGACGGTATCATCCAACTCTTCCCTGCGCATCAGGAGATTCAGGATTTCCTTGAGAAGCATTTTCGTTTCCGTGATAATTGGGTAGTCCTTTTTAAGGGATCAAGAGGTATGACCATGGAAAAATCCATACCCGAGGAGTGGCAAACACATCATGGTTGAGTGGGTTTATCTGACATGGCCAGTGCTCGCCTCTTTCTTAATGGGAGTTTTCCTTTTTCCCCTCTTCATTCGGTGGCAAAGATTGTGGGGATTGGGGCAAAAGATCAAAAAAGAAGGACCAAACCTTCATCTCCATAAAGAAGATACCCCGACCATGGGTGGGGTGGTGATTGTTATTGCCATGTTGATCGGACTTTTGGTGGGTGGCCGTTTTGGTGAAAGAGCGCGAATTCTTTTTCTGCTTCTTCTTCCTTTCTTTTTCGTCGGTTTTTGGGATGATCTCTTTAAAAGTTTTTTAAAAAAACCCTGGGGAATCAAGGCTCGGCAGAAATTCCTTTTTCAGCTTTTGGGAGGGATGGTGATTCTTTTCTGGGGTGCACGGTTGTTCCCTCATCAGATAGTGTTTCCCTTTTCCCACAGGGTGGTGGAGCTTGGACCAGTACCATTTTTTCTGTATGGCCTTTTGGTGATTGTTGCTTCCACCAATGCCTTCAACATTGTTGATGGGCTTGATGGCTTAGCTGGGGGCTGTGGGGTTTTGAGTTTTGTTTTTTTTGTATTTTTGTTGCTTCAAAGTGGTCAGGTGGAGCTTGCGGTTTTTCCTGGGGCTACAGTCGGGGCTTTGCTCTCTTTTCTATGGTTTAATTTTTGGCCCGCTCGCATCTTTATGGGTGATTCTGGTTCCCTGCCACTTGGGGCCTTGATGGGGATTGTGTCTCTTATATCTGGACATTCACTCTTTCTTTTGTTTGCGGGGGTTGTCTTTGTCATCGACACACTGTCGGTGGTTTTGCAGGTTGCCTCCTTTAGGTTTTTTAAAAGGCGTATTTTCCTTATGAGTCCTCTGCATCATCACTTTGAGCTCAAGGGAATGAAAGAGAGTCAGATTACGGTTCGCTTCTGGATTGTGCAATTTTTAGGAGTCCTCTTGGCTTTTTGGGGAATGGGTGGATGAAGGGATGTCTTTTCTGGTTTTAGGTTTGGGCA
>JBDIWM010000021.1 GCA_039638595.1 Atribacterota bacterium | reverse complement strand
AATAAATAGTCATTTTTGCCAAAAAAGCGAAAACGGGAACACGCATATCCAGCCATTACCCCCAGGATAACCGCCAAAAAGGTACCCAAACCAGCGGCAATGAAACTATTGATAAGACACAGAGCAAAGTCAGTCTGCCCCGCTCCACCTTCCAGAAAAGTTTTCACAAACAGACCACGATAATTTTCGATGGTAGGGTTAAAGACAAAACGAGGTGGGAAAGCAAAAATATCCAGCCGATCCTTAAGAGAAGAAAGAAAGAGCCAGAAAAGAGGAAAAACGGTGAAAAAGAGAAAAAGACCCAAGACCACACCTTGTATGATACCGCTTACTTTACTCTTTCTTTCAATGATACTTTCATAATAATTTTCGTTCACGACTTAGCCTCCTAATTTCTCCACTCTGTTGCAGATAGAGTGGCATCACTCACTCTATCTGCAACAGAGCCTTAGAAAATATTAATAATTATAGTATTTCTCTAACTCGGCACTGTAAGGTTCTCCGTAAGCTAGTTCATAAGGTGCTTCAGGAATATTTTCGGTTCTTTTGATCTCATATCCTGCTCTTCGAAGTTCCCTTTCGTGTCTCTCCGCACAGTCAGCAAGTGCTTGTTCAACGGTTTTCTTACCCGTTAGAGCATTATGGATTTCCTCCTGCATGATATCCAGCAAAATCGGATATTCAGGGAGATGCCAGTAATCGTTAATATAGTTCATGGCGTCCTTGAAGAGCACATTGTAAGGATTCAACTTAAGCCATTCTGGGTCTTCTAAAACATACTTATTTCCAGTCTGACAGAATTTCGCGTATCGCATCTGTTGGTCCTTCTGCATATACCACTCCAAAAACTTCCAGGCTTCTTCAACATGCTTAGAGTACTTATTGATACCCAATCCCTGACCACCCATACTGAACACTCTTCTGAACTTCCCATCTCGACCAACCTCACCGGGCAGTATGGCGAATCCCACTTTGTCAACGATTTTGGAAACACTCGGATCAAGCATCGAACCAAAGAAGTAGAACCACTGCATCGCCATAGCAACTCTTCCCTGTTGCATAGCCACATTCACTTCGTCAAAACCCCAGGTCTCGGAACCAGGTGGACAAAATTTAAACAGATCAACGTAGAATTTGACTCCATCAATCGAAGCAGGACTATTCAAATATCCCTTGACTTCAAAGGTTTTGGGATTCCACAGTGCACCACCAAAACTCCATATAAAGGTGTTTGACATACTGGTACAATAATCATACTCTCGACCACCATATTGAGCAAAACCATACAGCCCCTGGTCTGGTCGAGTGAAAAATTCAGCGATATCTCTGAGTTGTCGATACGTTTTAGGTACTTCGAGGTCATACCCATACCTGGCTTTGAAAGCTTCCTTTTCTTTTGGATCCTCAAAGAGATCACGACGATAAATTAACCCCAAACAATCCTGATTTACCGGCAACGCATATTGATTACCACTTCCATCTGGATATTCCCCATAACGTTTCAAAGCCGCTGGCAAGAAAGCGTCAAAGTTTACTTTATCGGACTTCTCCAGATATGGATTCAGCAGAACACAATGACCTCCTCCGGCAAACTCTGCTACAGACTGACTGTCCCAGGCAGCCAAGTCAAAACCGCTACCCTTAGCAGCAAACTCCGAAGCAATTTTGTCATGCCACTGAGGGCCATAGGGAACCAGAGCCCCCACAACCTTAACTCCCGCTACCTTTTCATAATCTTTTGCAATATCTAACAACGCTTCAGCACAAATCCCTGCATGCCATACCACAGTCAGTGTAACTTCCTCTTGGGATATGGCAAAATTGACCCAAACCAAACTCATCACGCTCAACAATAGAAGAACAACCAGTTTTTTCACCAAAATCCCTCCCTTCTTTTAATTTCCTTCTTTTAATTTAGCAAATACATAAACTGTTACCAAAATGAACCATAAACCTAAAGCAAATCTCGATCCTTTATAACACCCCCTTCGCAGAGGCGGTAATAACATGTAAAACCACCACCTCCGTACTTTTATCCCGCAAAACAATGAGAACTTGCCCAAAAACAAATGTTACCAATTTTCATTTTCTCCTTCCAACAGCAGCTTGTCAAGACGTTAAATAACAATTGTTATAAAATTTGAGAAATTTTTGGGAGGATGGAATCATCACAAGCTACCACAAATAAAAAACTCTGAAGGGATTTACTCCATTCTCTGTTCCATTTCCCCACATAGTGACTTTAGAAAATAATCCTTCACGTCCTCACGGCTTCCATAGTTTCTCCATCAAAAAATTTGAGGAACTCTATCGGGAGGCGGAACCAGGTTGATGCTCCCGGTTCTACCTCTATGCGAGGAACTTTTGCCTTAATCACTTTTTCCCCTACTTTGAGGTGTAATACCACACGGCTGCCAATGGGTTCAGAAAGAATGCATTGAGAAACAATCCAGTGTTCGCGAGGAACAAAGCTGACTTCAATATTTTCTGGACGAATACCGACAATAAGAGGTTTGTATCCTATTTCCCTGACCAAAGAGGGAGGGATTTCTGGTACGAAATGGCGAAAATCTTGAGCATCCAGAATACAAACACCGTTTTCGATAGAAAGAGAACAGTTGATGAAGTTCATGCCTGGATTTCCAATAAAATATCCGACGAAGGTATTATTAGGATTGCGGTAAACCTCCTCTGGTGAACCATATTGGAGAAGACGTCCCTCGTTCATGACAGCGATTTTGTCTGCTAACGTCAGCGACTCACTCTGGTCATGGGTGACGTAAATCATAGTTTGACCAAGGTCCGATTGCAATCGCTTTAAAACGGTACGCAATTCCATTCTGGTTTTAGGGTCTACCGCCGTTAACGGTTCATCGAGAAGGTACACTTTTGGACGCCGAACAAAGGTTCGAGCTAGTACCACTTTCTGTTTCATTCCTGCATCCAGAACATACGTTCTTTTGGAAAGAAGGTCGGTGATTTCAAAGACTTCAGCAACTTCCTCAACACGTTTTTTAATCTCTTCCTTGGCCATTTTACGAGCCACAAGGGGAAAGGCGATGTTTTCGTACACACTCATTCCAGGATAAATAACCGGAAACTGAAATACCATGGCTACATCCCTCGTTTCAGGAGAAACTTCGGTTACATCCTGTTCATCGAAATAGACTCGACCACTGGTGGGAGATTCTAACCCGGCGATAATCCGCATGGTGGTCGTCTTACCACACCCCGAAGGACCGAGGAGGCTTACCAAACCTTTGTCAGGAATTTCTAAGGTTAAACCGTCAACCGCCACCACTTTGTTATCAAAAACCTTCTTGATTTCTTTAAGAAAAACATGGGCCATGGGAGCTCACCCTTTAAAAAGTGCTGGACAAAGACTCATGTCTTCTAGGAAAAACAACGCTTTCCCCACTTTCCTTGAAGGCATAAATGGTATTTTTCGAAAGATTCACTTTCACATGCGACCCTACAGCAACCCGGTAAATACCGGGAACAAAAGAGCGGAGCGCCAGATCCCCCCCTATTTTCAGATGAACAATGGTATCTGAACCAACAACTTCGCTCAGCAAAACCTCTCCGTCCCATACTATTTCCCCACCCTCTTCACCCCCCAACAGGAGATGTTCAGGCCGAATGCCAACCAGTAGTTTTCCCTCTCCGACTTCCCGAAAGTGAGGTAAATCGGTCACATCCACCTTAAGCCCCGAAGTCACAAAGAAAAGACGCGATTCTTCTTCACGTAACTCTCCTTGCAGGATATTCATGGGCGGAAATCCCAGGTATGTAGCTACAAACATGTTACTTGGACGATAATAGGCTTCCCAAACGGTAGCAAATTGCTGCACTTTTCCTTCATGCAAAATGAGAACCTGATCAGCCATGGACATGGCATCAACGGGGTCGGGAGTGGCAAAAACAATGGTCTGATTGAATTCCTTTTGCATCAGTTTAAACTGTGCTCGCATATCTTCACGAATTTTAAAATCCAGATTCACAAGTGGTTCATCAAAAAGGGAGATTTTAGGCTCTTTCACCAGGGCTCTGGCAATAGCTACCCGTTGTTTTTCGCCACCGCTAATATAAAGAGGGGAACGATCCAGAAGATGGCCTATCTTGAGGAACGTAGCTGCTTTGTGGATTCGTTCCCGAATTTTCCCCTCCTCGAACTTTATTGCCCTCAAGGGACTGGCGATGTTTTCAAAAACGGTCATGTGGGGATAAAGGGCAAAATCCTGAAAAACCATGGCTACATTCCGTTTTTGGGCGGGTACCAGGGTCACGTTCTGACCATCGAAAAAGACATCCCCCTCATCGGGTACTTCCAGTCCGGCAATAATGCGCAAAAGGGTGGTTTTTCCAGCTCCCGGTTCCCCCAGTATACAGAAAAAAGAGCCACCACGAATTTCAGCACTGACGTCCTGGAGTGCCACCGTTTTCCCATATCGCTTCCAAAGATGTGAAACCGAGACGGTAATCATTTTTGTCACCCGGTTATCGAAGGTAGATTTTAATCAGATATTTTCTGAAAAGCACCAGAATAATCACCGAAGGAATAATCGCAAGAACCGACAAAGCCGCAATCTGGTTCCACATAATCCGCATTCCCCGCCGCAGAGCTGGTAAGTACGCCGTGTAGAGAATGACATCGGTACCCCCCAAAAGATAAGCAATGATGAACTCGTTCCAGATAAAAATCCAGCACAGAGCCACTGTGGCTGCAAGTCCAGAACCGATAAGAGGTAGAACAACCCTTCGAGTGGTTTGCCAGAAACTGTACCCATCGACGTAACTTGCTTCTTCAATACTACGAGGCAAGGAATCCATAAATCCTTTCAAAAGCCAAACCGCCAACGGCAGATTAAACGCAGAGTAGGTGACAATGAGAGCAAAGTGGGTATCAAGAAGTCCAAGCGTTTTCCACAACCAGAAAATGGGCAAAAGAAAAGCAATCGGCGGAAACATGCGTACCGTGAGGAGATTAAATTGTGCCCCTTCGTTGGTCAAACCGGTAAATGGATAACGAGAATAGGCATAGCTGGCCATGGTACCAAGGAAAACGGCAATGAGTGTAGCACCGATAGCCACCACTAAGCTATTGGATAATGCCAGGCGACCCGTTCCCTGAAAAATAAATCTATACGCTTCCAGAGTGAATTTGGTGGGAACAAAAGAGGGGGGTACCTTGTAAACATCGCCTACCTCCTTAAAAGAGGTGTTGATGGTCCAGTAAATGGGGAAAAGCACGAATATTCCATAGACAGCAAGACCAAATATGCCCAAAAAACGCTTCCAGTCCATTTTGCGCATACAACCCCACTCCTTAAGACATTCGCTTCGCTAATCTCCAGAAAAAGAACATAGCAACTACCGCAATAATGCCAAAAATCCAGGACATCGCCGCACCATAGCCAAC
The DNA here is from genome assembly GCA_039638595.1 of Atribacterota bacterium. NCBI lineage: Bacteria > Pseudomonadati > Atribacterota > Atribacteria > Atribacterales > Candidatus Caldatribacteriaceae > Candidatus Profundicultor > Candidatus Profundicultor thermophilus. Next base: position 31,380 of record JBDIWM010000021.1, on the reverse strand, counting down.
CTTAAAATAGGAAAAAGCGGTCTGGTAGAGATAAAAGGTAGGTAATTCGGTAGCCGTTCCCGGACCACCATAGGTCATAATGAATACCTTATCCAGAAACTTATACGAATCCATGAAACGTAAAAGAAAAGCAATCGCCAGAGGGACACGCATATAGGGAAGTGTAATTTTGCGCAAAATCAACCACTTTGACGCACCATCAAGACGTGCCGATTCATAGAGACCATCGGGAATGGAAATCCGCGCTGCATAGGCAATAAGAAGTGGCAAAGCTGTCCACTGCCAAATATCGACGATCATGATGGTGGTCAAAGCCAGTTCCTTTGTCCGCCACCCCACAGGGGAGAAACCCAGCCATACCAGGATGTTATTAATTGTACCAGTATCAGTGATGAGGAGGGTCCACATCTGTGCGGCAACAGCTTCAGCCATCATCATGGGAAGAAGAAAAAGAACGAGCACCGTAGTTCGCCAGCGGGGTGAACGAATGTATTCCACAATCGCCAGAGCCACAGCCGTTCCCAAGAAAAGTTGAATCGTCACTCCTAATCCCGAATAGTACAGCATCCTTCCCAGAGCGGAAAGAAAACGAGTATCACGAAGAACATTGAGGTAATTCCCAATGCCAACAAAAGTTCTTTGTGGAGAAATGGTCGGATTCCAATCATGGAAGGAAATATAAATCGCCCAGAGAAGGGGGAAAATCACCACCACCCAGATCAAAACCTGAGGCGGCATAATGAGATAATAGGGAGTTTTAATCTTCCTCGATTTCCCTCGAAGCATTTTTGAAACCCCTTTCTCCTTTTTTCACCTTACCATCTCGGGGGAGGGAACCCCAACCTCTACTTCCAGAACCCTACTTTACGACCAGCCTCTAAAAACTCCCGGTAATATTCTTTTTGTTTTTCCTTGCCCAGCTTATCCCGGATAGCTTCCCATTCCTTGGCTGCTTCTTCTATAGCCACCTCAGGTGTGACCTCTCCGCTCATAGCCCTCTGGACCCATCGCGCCAGAGACTCGGTGTACTCAGTGGCACCAGGCCAGTTGATTTCCGGGAAAGCCACCTTCAGATTCGCAAGGCCTCCGTCAAGGTGTTTGCGAGCTTCTTCAAAAGAGGAAAAAGTAGCAATATTTTCCGGCCAATCAGGAGCCACATCCCGGAGCGGATTTGGCTTGGTATACTGCATTGCTGCTTCATCGGTGAAATGAGAGTAGAGATACGGATCCATGCCACAGTAGGTATCGGCAACCGAGTACATGCTGTACACCGGACTTGAAACTCGAAGCATCACGTAAAATGCAGCCTGTTTGACTTTATCAGGAAGATTTTTGGGAATAATCCAGAACCGGTTATAAGGAGCCATGGCCCGACGAATCACCTCACCAGTTTGGGGGTCTCTGTACCCGGGCATGGGAGCATTCACCACGTCACCCTTAACTTCAGGTTGCCCCATTTGACCCCATTCGTTAATGTCAATGAACCAGATCTGGAAAACAACCTTCCCTGCTAACCAGTAATCGACTGTTTCGGTAAACCCAAAATTGGCAACTCCCGGAGGACAATAGGGAGCGGTTTCGACCATTTTTTTCATCGCCTCAATGGCTTTATCCCGAGGCCAAAGTGCGTGCTCCATGTCATCACTGAAATACATCACCCCATAGGCAGCTGCCAGGTCAAAATAGAACGCAGACCCATCCGGAGGCAGCAACCACCACATGGTAGGATACATGTCAGCAGGGAGAACCTGCTTGAAGAATTTTCCCAGATTCACAAAATCATCCCAGGTCTCAGGGGGAGCCAGTTCCTTGCCAAACTGCTCTTTGTACATTTTTTGATACTCGGGATTTTCAAAGTACGACTTGCGATAGTTGAAAAGATGGATATCGCCATCAAAAGGTATCGCCCAGTAGTTTCCACCCCACTTCATGTAGAATTCCCGATAGGTGGGAAGAACATCGTCGAGGTATTTTTTGACATCGGCTTCGTCGTACATTTCAAAATAGGAGTCCAGGGGTTCTATGAGACCTGTCAGGGCAAAGTCGGCAATGAATCGAGGGTTAATTTCGATGATTTGATAGCTTGGTTTTCCAGCCAGAAGATCCCCCATGGCTTTTTCTCGCAACTTAGGAAGATCCACCATCTCGGTTCTTTTAATCTTCACTCCACACTCTTTTTCAAGAAGTGGTGCGTACCACTCTAAAATCCTTCCCGCTCCAGAATCATGAATAGCCGTCAACTCGATACCACTAAAATCAACATCCGGATTTTTCTCACCGGGGGGGAGGAAAAGTTTGACCTTTGCCTCCACCCCAAAAACAACACCCACAAGGAAAAGAACCACGACCATCAATAACAGACTCCTTCTCATGACACACCCTCCTTTCTTACTCGCCAGAGAAAAACAACGGGTTCCCTCCCCACCAAAAAATTAATCAAAAAACACTTTCCGCACTACCTGGTGTGCAAGACCAGCATCTCCTCCTTTCTGCGCTTCTTCTAAGGATTGTAAATCAATTCTATTCAGCAGGTTCTCAAGAGCCCGGGTGTTCATCACACAAAGTTCCAGCGCCTTCACCGGGTCCATGCGGTAGGGGAATATGTCAAAACCAACATACCCCTGGTAACCAGATTTTTTAATGTAATGGAGAAATTCCAGGGTCTCATAAAGGTTGGTACTTCCAGCAATCAGGTCATCGTCCCATTCCCGGTACGCGTCGTTAAAATGGATATTATAGAGAACACCTTCTTTCGCTAAAATCGAAACCACTTCTCCCGGGTTTTCTTTCGCCATCAGAGCATGGCCAAAATCGACTGTGACACCAACGTTTTTCCTTCCTAAGGTTTTGATGAGATAGAGGGTTTGGAACGCATTCCCAAGAAAAATGTACTGACGTGGTTCTTTCAGCTTGTACTCAAGGGAAATGCGTACCGAAGGGTTGTAATCGGCGATTTCCGCAACGGCTTCAAGCAGTGAATCCCAGGCTCTCGCATAATCAACCTGAAATGGATAATCAAAACCATCGGTACCCAACCATAAACCCAGCGTGGAACAGTCGAAAATTCCCAAAATATCGATCGTTCTTTTTGCCCCGTCAATCGCCTCGCGTCGACGCTTGGTGTCAGGACAGGTCAATGCTCCTCTTTGCCAATTTGGTCGACCATGGGTGTTAAAATTAATTCCACTCACTTTCAAGCCCTGGTCATCGAGCAACGTTTTCAAGTCCTGGGGGGCCATTGACTCCAGTTCATCATCGAAAAACTCAACCGCGGTGATATCCTTTACCTTCTTGATACGTGCAACGCGCTCCTTCAAACCAACCGGGTTTTCATATCCTTGAGGGAGAAAACGGTCCGCCACCCCTCCCATACACCAGGTTCCTACAGCAAGCTGCAACAATGCCAAATGGATCACCCCTTTATGTACTCCATTTACATAACAATTGTTATTTAACAAACTAACAAAAAAAGCCCAAAAAGTCAAGCACCACTAAAATAATGTTGACCAATTCCCCCATTCAGGGTTTCAAAATGACTTTAATGGCCTCTTTTATCCTGGTTAACATGAATCCTTTTTGCCAGTCTTCCAAAGGCAATACATGGGTAATTAAATCCTGGAGGGGAAATCGGTGTTCAATGAGCATCGCTATGGCCTTCTCCCAACTTGATTTTTTCTGAGTTCTCGAACCAGAAAGAACCAGCTCTCGAGAAAAAAGATACTCATCAAAATCAAGCAAAACATCCTTATGGAGAATCCCCAACTGAAAAAAACGGCCCCTTTTCCGAAGGAGTTCTAGGCCAGAATACACTGCCGGAAGGGCTCCCGAGCATTCAAAAACCACATCCACTCCATAGAGACTGATTTTGCTCCCTACGAATTCCTGAAGGTTCATGGAGTCCACATCAAGCATAAAATCAAGGGGATAGGCCTGGGCCTTCTTTAGCCTCTCTCCGTCATCGGCTTTACCAGCTAAAATCACTTGTGCACCTTGCGAGCGGGCCACCCAGGCTACCAAAATTCCCAGGGGGCCAGGACCAAGAACGAGCACTTTTTCCCCTCCTGCCACTTTTGCCTGCTCTACAACTGCATGCACCGCACAGGCCAAAGGTTCAAGTACTGCTCCCTCTTCGAACGAAAGAAAAGAAGGAAGTACATGTACTGTGGCTTCGGGAACCACAATATAATCGGCAAACGCTCCGTTAACGCCTGACCCGATACCTTTACGGTGTGGGCAAAGGTTGAAGTGTCCCTCACGGCAATAGATACATTGACCACAATGGAAAACGGTTGTCTCTGAGGTCACCCGATCCCCTACTTTAACTTTCTCTACCCCTTCTCCAATTGCCACCACCACGCCAGCAAACTCGTGACCCAGAACCACCGGAGGTTTAAGCGAAGAAATCCCATGAACATCGGTACCGCAAATCCCAGCAGCGATAACTTTTACCTTCACCTCTCCATACCCCGGAAACGGTTCTTGAATATCCTCCAAGACAATACTTTGTTTATCTTTGGTTTTCTGAACCAGAGCCTTCATGATTCTTTACCGCCTCTAAAAGAAAAGGTATTTTCTCTTGAATTTTGTCATTTATTTCCCATATCACACCAAGCGCTTCACGCAGTTTTCGATAGACCAGAAATTTTTCCCGATAGAATTGATGCAAGGAAGAATCAGGATAAAAAATTCGATCCACCTGAAACGTCTCAGCCACCGCTTGGTGAAGATCAGCAAAAACATCCACTCCTACCCCAGCCAAAAGCGCTACTCCCAGGGCTCCCAGCTCCCTTACTCGGGGGACAACCACTTTTACCCCAGTCATATCGGCAACCATTTGGCACCAGAAATTACTTTTTGCTCCTCCGCCTGAAAGCCTCATTTCCTGGAAAGGGGCGGCAAGGGACTGGAAACAATCCAGAACCGAAAACGAAATCCCTTCATATACCGCTCGAGCAAGATGGATATCGCGATGGGCATAACTCAAACCAAAAAATACCCCTCGTGCTCTCGGGTCCACAAAAGGTGCCCGTTCCCCACCAGGGCTGATATACGGAAGGAAAACCAGGCCTTCTGCCCCAGGAGGAATTTGCCGGACTTCTTCCTCTAAACGAACAAAAAGTGCCTCTTTGTGCTCACAAAATTCTTTTTCCTTTCGCAGAACATGAGTGAGAAACCAATCAAGACTCAATGTCCCCGACATTGTAGCCATAGCTCGTAAAAAAGTTTCCTTCAGAGGGTAAAAAACCGAAATACCCACTCCTGGCGGTTCAAAAAGCGCAGAAGATCGCTCAGTCAAAAAGGCGTTAAAACAAGTCGTCCCCAAAATCGAGTAGGCCTGTCCAGAGCAAAGAACTCCCAAAGCCAAAGCACAAGCAGCAACATCGACGACTCCGGTAACCACGGGGGTTCCCACCCGAAGACCAGTGCACGAAGCAGCTTCCCGGGTTACCGTTCCCACCACTTCCCATGCTTCTCGCATTGGAGGAAAGATTTCTTCAAGCTCCTCAAGACCGAAAATCTCCAAGATAGAATGCACTTCTCCGTCTAACGAAAGAGGGAACATACAGAAATCAGACGCATCAGTTGCCAGAACCCCGGTGAGTTTATATCGAATCCAATCTTTCGCGAAGAGGAAATGCTTTGCCCGCCTCAGTATCTCCGGTTTCTCCTCTTTAAGCCACCCTAAAACTGCCACCGGAGAACCAGTAAAAATGCTGTTACTGGACCTCTCAAAAGCCAAAAGATGCCTCCCATCCTTTTTCCATTCATCGAGCATCGATTTTGCTCGGCCATCGATCCAGATGACGGCATTACCCAACGGTTGCAACGATTCATCAAGCAGCCAGCAACCGGTCCCCTGTCCGGTCACACCGATAGAAACAATGCGAGTGGGATCAATGCGAGATTCGGCGAGACACATGGCGATAGAATGCGTGGTGATATCCCAGATTTCATTCATGTTCTGCTCGGCATAATCCGGCTTCTCGCTGTAAATAGGAACTGTCTTGTTTGTGGCTGCCACAACTTTTCCCTGGAGATCAAAAAGAACAACCTTGACGGCGCTGGTCCCAACGTCAATACCTAAAAGGTATCCCTCCACCACCTGACCCTCCAGCTCACAAGCCTCAAAATTTGAGCAAAAGTTCAAGATACAAATCTCAAATTAACTCTAACATAACTCTGTAAAACCTGTCAATAAAAGGAATCGTCATAAACTTCTCACCTTTTCCTCATTTCTCACTCTCCAGATCGAAAGCCTCCGTAATCAAGAACCCCTACCTTGCATAGCCTCTCAATGCACAATTTTAGAAAATAGAAATTTTTATTCTTTCCCATCTTGAAATTTTCAAAAATATTTCTTATATTTCTTACATAATTGCAAAGCAATAATCATGAAGTTACCAGCGAGGGTAACTTAAGGGAACAAAGGCGTTCTCAAGGGAAAGTGGGAACGTCTTTTTTTATTTTTGGTCATTTTGGTCGACGTATGACAAAAACTCTATGAAGAGGAGGCACCAAAGATGGTTCACTCAAATCCGTTTGCCATGGCTCAGCAGCAGCTTGATGAATGCGCTCGGATCATGAACCTGGACCCTGGGATTCACCAGGTTCTGCGTGTTCCAGCCCGTGAAATTCACGTTTCGCTCCCGGTACGAATGGATGATGGTTCTATCCGAGTTTTTCAGGGATTCAGAGTTCAGTACAACGATGCCAAAGGCCCCACCAAGGGTGGTATCCGCTTTCACCCTGAAGAAACCATTGATACCGTGCGAGCCCTCGCTGCCTGGATGACCTGGAAATGCGCCGTAATGGACTTACCGCTTGGAGGCGCCAAGGGAGGGGTTATCTGTAACCCAAAAGAAATGTCCCAGAGAGAGCTGGAACGGCTGAGCCGGGCATACATCCAGGCCATTTACCATTTAATTGGACCCGATAAGGACGTTCCTGCTCCGGATGTATACACCAATCCTCAGATTATGGCCTGGATGATGGACGAATATTCAAAAATCGCCGGGAAAAATCAATTCGGAGTGATTACCGGAAAACCGCTCCCCGTAGGGGGTTCAAAGGGCCGAGATAAAGCCACCGCCTGGGGAGGAATGGTCGCCATTCGAGAGGCTGCAAAAGTTCTGGGAATCAACCTTTCCCAGGCCACCGTTGCCGTACAGGGATACGGTAATGCTGGGTACTACGCGTCTTTGCTCCTCAACACCATTTTTGGATCGAAAATCGTCGCCGTCAGCGATAGCCAGGGAGGGACTTTCAATCCTCAGGGAATTGATCCTAACGAAGCCTTACGGTGTAAAAATGACACCTGCTCGGTAGTGAACCTTCCCGGTGGACAGAGGATTTCGAACGAAGACCTTTTGGAACTCGAAGTTGATATCCTTGTTCCCGCTGCTTTAGAGAATGTGATTACTGAGAAAAATGCTCCCCGCATTAAAGCCAAACTTGTAGCCGAACTGGCGAATGGTCCCACCACTCCTGAAGCCGATCAAATCCTCTACAAAAAGGGTGTCCACGTTATCCCCGATTTCCTCTGTAACGCCGGAGGAGTTACAGTATCCTATTTCGAAATGGTCCAGAACTTTTACATGTACTACTGGGAGGAAGAAGAAGTCCTGGAACGTCTTGATAAAAAAATGACCACCTCCTACCACACCGTCTTGAACACCTCAAAAAATTACTCTATCCACATGCGCCAGGCTGCCTATGTCACGGCGGTTCAACGTGTGGTTGAAGCCATGAAGCTTCGTGGCTGGGTATAATCTCCCTTCCTCTTCCCACCACCCCTTCAGCCCCCGAGAAGGGGTGGTCTATTTTGCCTCCTCCACCAGCCGCGGGAATAAGAATTCCTGTAAAAGTATTACCCCTCGAAGAGGAGATTTTCATCATGTAGACAACGCTCATCAAAGCGCGGGCTCTGGGAATGATTGTCCTTGTTCTTCTCATGTTCACCACTGGCACCATCCTCTGGCTCGCCAATCAGGGATTTTCACTCAATGCCACATTATGGCGTTTCGTGTTCACCATTCATCCTGTCGGAGGATGGGTGTTCTTCCTTCTGATTATTGGGCATCTTGCGCTCAATAAAAAGCTTTTTCAAAGCGATATCAAAATACTCTGGAAGAAAAGCCAGTGAAGTATCACTGAGGACGAGAGTTGACTACATCGGTATTTTCACCCATAACTCTGAAAAATACCTCAACAAGAAAGAGGTCAAATTGAGTTCCGGCGTTCCTCCGAATTTCCTGGAGTGCTTCTTCCCGGGTCAAGGGCCTGCGATAGGGGCGTATGCTGGTCATAGCGTCAAACGCATCAATGATGGAAATAATGCGGGCAATTATGGGGATCTCCTCTCTCCTCAGGCCCTGAGGATACCCACTCCCATCAAAGCGTTCGTGATGGGTGAGAATTCCCTCAGCCACAGGGAGGAGTTCCGGAGAAGCCTGGGCAATCCGGTAACCGATCTCAGGATGCTTTTTTATTTCTTCCCATTCTTTTTCATTCAAAGGACCAGGCTTAGAAAGAATCGTCCGCGAAACCCCCAATTTGCCTAGGTCATGCAAACGGGCCAGGAGTTCCAAAGCATCAAGATCAGAAGAAGGAAGACCGAGCACCTTACCCATGCGAAGAGCCATGTCCCGCAAACGCCGGGAATGAGCCTCAGTTTCTTCCGAAATTTCCCAGAGAGAACGCTCTAAAGAAGCAATGAGGACTGAACGGGCACTGCGGCTCTCCACGAGCTTATTCCGGTACATCCGCGATTCAGCTTCGTTGATGACTGCTTGAACATTTTCCTCTTCCCGCTCCTTTGTAGCGTACCCTAAGGAAATACTCAAAGGAATGTGCTTTTCGGTTCCCTTCCACTCTTCTCGGCACAACTTTCTGATTCTTTCAATCACTTCCTGCACTGCTATGGAAGAAGTCTGGGGAAGGAGGATTAAAAATTCATCACCCCCAAAGCGAGCCACAATATCTTCCTTTCGGCAAGAGCGCAAAAGAATTGAGGCCATCCGCTTAAGGAGTTCGTCTCCTACCTCGTGTCCGAAAGCGTCATTCACCAATTTGAGGTTATTCACATCACCCATAATGATACTCAAAGGAAGTTGTCTCGGAGCATCAAGCCTTTTCAGTTCCTCCTGCAGGAAAAAGCGGTTATAGAGACCAGTAAGAGGATCATGAAAACTGAGATAACGGATTTGCTCCTCAGCTTTTTTGCGTTCCGTTATGTCCACAGAGATTTCCACCACCCGAAACGCTTTACCGTTCTCATCAAGGATGGGGTAGGCTTTCTGATGCCATATGGTACCGTTATACGCTGTCACCTCTCCTTCTTCGGGTTTTCCGCTTTTGAACGCTTTCGCCACCGCACATCCTGGGCAAGGAGCACTTCTTCCCTCAATGACCTCGTAACAGCGTCTTCCAATAACTTTTTGGGGAGAAAGTCCAAAATTCCTAAGCACCGCCTGATTCACCCAGATTATCTGGAAATCCGGATTGTAGTAGGTCACCTGTTCTTGAAGGGCGTTGAGGATCAAATCTTTTTCCCGTTCAGATGCTCTGAGAGCCTCTTCTATCTCCTTACGTCCAGTAATATCCCGGTTCACTCCTACCATACCCGCAATGTTTCCTCGGTCATCGTACAGTGGCACTTTATTAGTCGAAATCCAGATTGCCCTCTTCTCTCCGGTAGAAAAGTCATACACTAAATGTTCATCGTTCAAAAGGACCTCACCAGTTTGGATAATTCTTTCTTCATCTTCCCAGTAATGCCGAGCCAACTCCGGAGGATGGAGGTCAAAATCGGTTTTTCCAACCATATCTTCCGGAGAAGCAAAACCGTGGTGCTTTGCATCCGCCTCGTTCACAAGGACAAAACGGTGGTCCCGGTCTTTAACGTATACGTGGTCAGGAACGGCGTTAATAATCGAACGAAGGAGGTTTCTCTCGAAAAGAAATGCCTTTTCCATTTCCTTCCGTTCGGTGATATCCCGATTAATTCCCAAAAGGGCCACAACTCGACCATGCTCGTCATAAACCGGAACCTTATGAACCAAAACCCATATCTGCCGCTTTGCGCCCGCAGAAAAATCGTCAACCTCACGTTCGACGTTAATCTCGGCACCACGAGTGTTAAGAATTTTCTCTTCTTCTTCCCAGTAATACCGAGCCAACTCCGGAGGATGGAGGTCAAAATCGGTTTTTCCAATGACCTCCTGCGGGGAGGAAAAACCAAGGTGTTTCGCACAGGCCTCGTTAAGGAGCACAAACCGGTGTTTGGTATCCTTCACATAAACAGCGTCAGGAATCGTATTTAAGACGGTCAAAAGAAATCGCCGCTCCAAATCCAATTTCTCCTCAGCTTCTTTCCACTCGGTGATATCCCGGGCCAGAATAAGAATTCCCACAATTTCACCGTTCTCGTCTTTTACTGGTACTTTGGTGGTCAACATCCAGTGGATGGTTCCATCGCGGAAGTGAGCTTTTTCCACCTTATTCACAACCGGCTTTCCGGTGGCGATAATTTCTTGTTCGTCCCGGTAAAATCCTTGCGCTTCTTCCTGGGGAAAGAAGTCAAAATCGGTTTTGCCGACCACATCCTCAAGCCTGGAAACACCCATGATTTGGAGATGGAAGGCGCTCGTCCAGAGGAAGCGACTTTGATGGTCCTTGAGAGCAATCACACTCGGTGCGTTTTCGAGGATTAAACGGAACAAAGACGCTTCTTGCTGAGAATGGTCCTCAACCTGATACGCTTCCCAAAAGATGATGAGCAAACGTCCCAATTTTTCAAGAAAGCGTTTCTCCCAGTCTAACCAAGCTTTCCCGTATCCCACTGTAAAGCCAAGGAGAACCCCGCGCAGCGAATCTCTCCCATAGAGCGGAAAACAAAAAAACGAAGAAATCGATTGACCGCCCAGAAAATCTCTTTCTCTTTGGGCTTCCTGAGGAAGTCCGGTAGCGTGAAATACAAAGAGAGCCTCTCCTTTTTCAATATGCGCTCTAAACCAGGGAAACTCGTCAAGCGCGATTTCCGTGGGGAAAACTTCCCCCTGCAGAGCCGACTCTTCGGCATAGCAAGACAAACGGTTCTTTTCCGAAGCCCCAAAAACACCCACCCAGTCAAGATTAAAAACCAAGCGAACTTTCTGTAAAAAGAGTCGTCCTTCTTTTTTCCAGACCTTTGACCCTTCCAACCCTGAAGACAAAAAAAGCTCTATCGCCTCAAGGAACGCCTCAAAACGGTCTTGGAAGGTAGAGATACGCTCCACCAACCCATCACGCTTTTTAGAAGCAATCCGACCCCCCGGACGACCTCTCTTTGCCATTGCTCGACACCTCGCTTGGAAACACCAAAATCAGGACAGAATACACACTCAAAAGAAAAACCTATTATAACTTTAAAAAATCCTGGAAATGGTATAAACGAGTGCTCTTCATCACTTTGACGGTTTTCTGATGCTCGGTAACCCAGACCCTGTCAACCCTTCCGGCTTCCCAAACCATGGCATTGGAAGCACCAGCTACAACTGCCCATCGCAGGGCATCTTCCAAGGATAACGTGTTACAAAACACATGCGCAAAAGCAGCCAGAAAGGCATCGCCTGAGCCAACCGGATTGATGGTCTCCACCTGTGGGGGAATGGCCCCGTAAAATCCTTCAGGAGTTCCAAGAAGGGCGCCTTTTTGACCAAGGGTGAGAAGAAAAATTCTCACACCCTGACCGAAAAAGAAGTTGAAAAACTGCTGCCAGTCATCTTCACTGTGTAATGGTTGCCCCCAGGTCACTTCTGCTTCCTCCCGGTTCATTTTTAAACCGAAAGGATAACGTAAAAGCGTTCGTAAGAGTCGTCCTCTTCCGTCAATGAGAACTCGTCTGTTTTGGCTTAAAACGAGAATCTTTTCATAGAAATCTAGAAGCGAAGGTGGAACACTTCCGCAAAGAAGAACCATATCAACCCTTTCACCAAGTTCCCGAAACCGGGAAAGAAAGGCGATTTCTTCGTTTTCTGTGACGTAAGGTGGTGGTTCAAAGTATACCAGCTGATGCCAGTTCCGGTCAACCACCGTAGTCACGACCCTGGTCGGTGCTTCCATCCACACTGGCGCACTCTCAATCCCCTCTTTCTCAAGGAGTGTAAGGACCTGTCTTCCCACATATCCTCCTAAGAAAAGAAGGTGAATTGTTTCACTTCCCAGTTCCCGCAGTACTCGACAGACGTTTGACCCTTTCCCACCAGCGATTTCTTGAATCCTTTCCACCTCTATGTTTCCACTGGTTTTGTGTTCCCTCACAAAAAGAGTTCGGTCAAGGCAAGGATTCGGCGTTACGGTAAGAATCATGGCTATCCAACAAATTCAGCCACCAAAGCCTTGGTTGACTTCTGATTGACTTCATCAATGATTTCTTGTAGCGGAGGAATTTTTCCTCCCAGACGAGCAAAAAATTCGTTACGAACTCGGCGGTCCGGAAGATGTTTTTTCGCCCAGGAACTCGAATAGCCCCTTCGACTTCCAAGCTCCATGACCACATGACCCCAGAGCAGTGACGCACTCCACAAAAAGTAGGGCACAAGAGGAACAAGATAGGGCGAATCAAAATCGTCCACAAATTTCTGACCATACCGGTTGAGCTCTGTCCCCACAAAAATAGGCATATTCCGCTTTTTTGCCTCTTCAACCATCCTATACATCTTTTCCACTTTGACCCGCCGTTCCTCTTCGCTCGGCACATTCCAGTTCCGATCCGGTACGAAGAAGATGGTCTCCACCCCTCGATCGAGACAGAAATCAAAGAGTTGAGCAGTATCCTGTTCACCACTACTGAGACCATACAACCAGGAAAATGAGGGAACGGCACCAAGCTCTCCAATCATCTCATTCACTTCTTGCAAGGTGGGAAAATCTCCTGCGTCCTGTTTGACATACCCTACCCCCCCGAACTTCATGAGCTTCATCCGGATTAGGTCATAGAAAGAGGCCAAATCTGTAAAAAGTGTCCTTATCTTCTCCGGTTGCTCTTCCAGTTTCTCACTCCAGAAACGAACCCGCTCCTCATAATCAGGAATAATTTCCTCAGCCTTCGCTACGAGTGCCACCACGAGATGACGCTCGGTGGGATTTTGGGAAGGCGTGAGTGGAAGCACTTCCTTTTCATAATGAACCGAAACAGGGGTAAGATAGTTGTTAATTTTCTCCAGTACCTTTCGATTCCGGCTCTGAGCAACCTGATAGAGCTTGGTAAGGATGACCTCAGCCCGAGAACCCTCCTCTGGCAGACGAGTAAAACCATTCCCCATATAATAGGCAACCCCCGGTTCATTGGGAGAACTCAGTTCCTTATCCCGAAATTCTGGGAGAAAAATCCGGGTCTCCAAACCCGAACTCACCGCAAGGTGAATCGTAAGACCTCCCCACAAAAACTCAGGCAAAGCATGCAGGACGTCAAAATCGACACTCCCAGCCATTCGTAAACCGCGTTTTTTTGCTAACCAGAGAATATGAAGGGGAGAATACCCGCAGGCGTTGAAAGAAAAGAAGGTATGAAAATGGAGATTGACAAGCGGCAATGGCTCTGGAAACACGACTCCACCCCGTTTTGCCCTCTCTACAAGCGCCAGAAAAGCCGATTTCCGTTCTTCCAAGGAGAATGAGTCTAACTGCTGCTCCAGGTCTACTTCATCCATATCGTTAGCCCCCTTTTGAGTATTGAACAATCAAAAACTTATAAAAATTTTCCGACAACCATTATTTTTATAATGATATCAAATCCTTCTATGAATCGAAATGTACCTCCTTACACCGGCGGAGAATTCGCAAAGGGGTGTGAGCTCTGCAAAATATGAAATTCCTGACTAACAATGAGTTGTGGGTTCTTTTGGCCGTGCCTTCATGTTGACCAGGAACGGAAAACCAAAGGTGGCAAAGTAATTGAGGATCACGTACCGTACAAAAAGCCACCAATTTCCTGAAAAGGGAAGCATTTTCCCTCCCAAATAGATAAGAAGAAGAGAAAGAATTCCCAAGAACCAGTCCCTCTTTGTAAAAGAACGTTCTGGCAATTCAAAAAAACCGGTGAACCAGTAACCAAAAAGAACCCCACTCAACGACCCCGCTACTTTCACTCCTAAGGAAGAAGGTGCGTAAAGGAAAAGGAGGAAACTAATCAAAAATAGCACCGGTACGGTCAACAGGAACGAGAACCTCCGTTGAGAAAAGAACCGCAGAAGACCAAAACCGAGAATGGCTACAATAATCCCCAATAAACTTCCCCCCAAAACGTCTTGAAGAAAATGAACGCCAAGATAGAGTCGAGAAAGGGAAATAAGCACCGTTAGAATTCCTGCCAGAAAATAGAACCGGGATTTATGCATCATAAAAGCCAGAAGAAACCAGAACGTGGCTACTGATTGCGCATGACCGCTGGGAAAAGAGAAATCCTCGGGCTTTTCTAAGATTCGCAACCCCTCTCCCTGGGGTCGAGGAATCTGAAAAAAATCCTTGAGGAGAAAATTCCAGTATAGCGAAAATAACACACCCAGAGCCAAACGGAAAGCCAAACGCCGATGCATACCCCAGTAAAGAAAAACCAGCACTGCAAAATAGAAAAATTCGCTCCCCAGAAACGAAATTCCCCGAAAGAGAATAACCAGGAAAGGATGAGAAATCCTCTGGATGGCCAGCACCAATTCCACGCTATGAAGCATGACCATATCGCTCCTCCACCCAGCGAGTCACAATCTGGACTACCTGTACCAGGTTGTTCCTCTCTAAAGCTCCAACGGTATCCGTACCCCAGTGCCAGTGAACCGGTAGACCATTTTCGCCCAGCGCAATAATGGTGAGTGCTTCAAACCCCCGAGCTAAAAGTGGCGTAGCATCGGTGGAAAGTCCCAGGTAGGGTCGAAAATGGAGTACAGATTCCTGCAAGGATTGAAAACCAGCCACAAGACCCGGTGTCGCCTGGTACAATTTCCACATTCCTTCCCTGGTGGCCACAGTTAAGGCACCGATGCCAACGCTATCGATATTCAGCACCGGCTTTCCCTTCAAAAGGGGACCATATTTTTGGAGCAAATGCAGAGCACCCCAGGTGCCCGACTCTTCGGCCCCAGTGAAAACCACCCAGAAAGGAACCCCTCGTTCTTTGAGTCTTTTAGCAAGCTCTAAAACCACGGCGACCCCGCTTCCGTTGTCATTACCACCCGGCGAAGGGACCATCCAGAATTCCCGATGTAGGTGTCCCAGTGCTAAAAAAATAAGATAAAGTGATGGGAAAAATGCCACCCAAAACAACACCTCACGACTCCAGAACATCGCAAAGATACTACTTCCAGTAATGAAGAGTGAAGAGTAAACAAGAAGTAAGAGCGAGAAGCGAGGATTGGTTGCAAATCGGGGATGGAAAAAGATTGATGGCCTTGCCGAGTCAACATGGGCCATAAGAACAAACTCTGGAATATGACTATACTTCCCAATCACATTGGCTGAGCGGTGAAAACAAAAAAGCGAACTCAAAACCGGAAAGGTGGCGAGTTCCAGGTACTCCGCAAGGAGGAAAAAAAGGCTTGAAAGAACTGACCAAAGCGGTACCACCACCACCAGTAACCCCGCCTGAGCCAGACCAACCCAGAGCAAAAGATGCCCCCAGGTATAGGTAGAAGGTGCTGGAAAATCATCCCATTCCACCATCATACCAAGATTTTGCAAAGTATCCCGCACAAAAGACAAGAGCTCCTTTTCTTTTGCCGACGCAGAAGGCCTTGCTCCTATCTTCTTCAATACCTCCAGTGTCTTTTCCCAAAGACCATGGTCACCCATTTCTCTTTTCCCTCTGAGCCGTGTTCACCAAAAGTTGTTGGCAAAGGAACATCATAAATAGAAAGAATGGCACTGCAAAAAGCACTACTCCAAGCCCTAATCGTCCCCCCACGATCCCCCCTAACCAGGGAAAAAGTAAAGTGCCAAAACCATTATTAAACAGGACCCATCCCGAAACAAGTGAAGCCATATCGGGGAAAGAAGTTACCGCATAGGCGAGCGTGGTGGGAATAATGACTGAAAGCCCAAAACCCGAGGCAAAAAAGAAAAACGAAGACCAGAAAGACCCCGTCGGCATAAAAAGGGCCAGAAGCACCATCGCAACTCCGCTCAGAGAACCAAAACGAATCAGCCTCAGGTGCCCCAGCCGGTCGGATATTGAAGCCAGTGCTATCCTTCCCACAAAAAGACCCAACCAGAAGTAGGAAAGAATGAGTGCTCCTCGTTCAACGACCAAATTCCGTTCCACAAGATATGACACCAGCCATCCATTGAGGGTAGCCACACCTCCAGCATAGAAAAACATGGTGAATCCCATAAGCCAAAAGGCCCTTTTTCGAAAAACTGGAAATAACCCCCGAAAAGAAGAAGTGGTGTGTACCTTCCTGGGAATAAAGGGGAGAAGGAAGAGTATCAAGGATACGGCAGTAAAGACGGTAATTACCCCGTAGAGGTCCCGCCAATCATATCTTCCCGAAGAAAATAAAGTATAAAAACGAGGTGAGACCATAGAACCCAGACCAAAGAAGGCATGAATGAAATTCAGTGTTTCGCCTGGCCGATCCCTGAATATTGCAGTCGCTACCGGATTGACCATACAATCGACAAACCCCACTCCAACTCCCATAAGGAGAAAAGCAATCACCACCAGGAAAAAGGAAGGGGAAACGGCAATGCCCAGAAAACCCAAAGTTGCCAGAATAAATCCCACTCGAAGAATAAGGCTCTGAGAAGCAACGTTTCCCAGAAACCCACCCACAAAGAGCGACAGGAAGTACCCGATTCCCTGAAAAAGGAAAATCTGCCCCACCACCGGATAGGGAAGAGCAAAAGACCTGGAAATAGCCGGAATAACCGTTCCTACACCGGAAATACCCAGACCGATGACGATGAGTGCAAAGAAGAATGGCACCAGAAAGAGTCGTTTGGTCACAAATATTATCCCCTTTCTCAAAAATGATTACAAAGTAAATATACCGTTTCCCCCTCTCCTTGGGAATAGTAGAAGGAGAAGAACCGTGAAATTTGGGCAAGATTGAGTCACGGAGTCACAAAAAAAGGCGAATTCGGAGAAAATGATTCGGTAGAACACAGTTTTCCATTCCAGGATTACGAGAAGTGGGTAATCCCCTAAAGCAGATTAGATTGAGCCAGCACTCTAATGACGGCATCAAATCGAGAATGAATAATACAGGTCAAGAATAACCAAAAAAGGAAAGGTGTCCTATGGTATAATACAAATATGTATGAAGACTTTGAAGGAAAAGTAATCACCATTTACAATTCCCGAGTCCTCCGTTTTCTGAAAAAACTGGGGTCATACCTGGTTTTGGTCGTGTTCGCCATATACCTACTCAGTGGAATATACATTGTGGGACCAGATGAAATGGGAGTCATCAAAAGATTGGGTAGTTTCGTAGGCAGCGTTCCCCCAGGGATTCACTACCACCTTCCCTACCCCTTTGAAGCGGTGACCAGGCCCAAAATTACCGAAGTCAGGCGAGTTGAAGTCGGCTTTCGGACCATCCACCCCGGACCTCCTGCCCGATATGAACTGAGGCCTGAAGAGTCCCTGATGCTGACCGGAGACGAAAATATCGTCAGCTGTCAGTATATCGTGCAATATCGCATCTCTGACCCTTACCGCTATCTTTTTAACATCAAAAATCCAGAAATGGCTGTCAAAAGTGCTGCTGAAGCAGCCATGCGTGAAGTGGTGGGCAAAAAAACCATTGATGAGGTGCTCACCATCGGAAGAGCAGCAATTCAAGCCGAAACCATGAATCTCCTTCAAAATATCCTGGACCGGTACAGCTCGGGTCTTCGGGTGATCGCCGTGCAACTTCAAGATGTGCAACCACCTCAAGAAGTCATGTCAGCCTTCAAAGATGTGGCCAGTGCTCGGGAGGATCGTGCCCGATTCATCAACGAAGCCCAGGCTTACCAGAATCAGATCATTCCACAGGCCAGGGGCGAAGCGGCGCAAATCATCAAAGAAGCTGAAGCCTTTCGGGAAACTCGCATTCGTGAAGCCGAAGGTGAAACTGAACGATTTCGTAAACTCCTTGAAGAATACCGGTTGGGAAAAGTCATCGTTCGGGAACGCCTCAGCTTAGAAGTTTTACAAAAAGTTTTCAGCAAAACCAGAAAGTTTGTATTTGACAGTGAGAAGACGGCTCAAGACGTGTTGAAGTTCCTCCCTCTTTATCAGGAAAAAGGAGTCCACAATGATGAATAAAAAGTGGGGATTATCGCTGGCCATATTTTCCATCATCATTATTCTCCTGGCCATTTTCAAACCCTGGTATATTCTGGATGAGACCGAACAGGGAGTTATCTTGCAACTGGGTAGACCCCTCAAGACGGTCACCGAAAGCGGCTTACATTTCAAGCTCCCTTACCCCTTTCAAAATGTTCGCAAATTCGAAAAACGAATCCTTGAATACGACTCGCCTCCGGAAGAAGTGATCACCAAAGACAAAAAAACCCTGGTCACCGACAGTTACGTCCGCTGGCGCATTAAAGACCCACTGCTTTTTCTTCAGACCGTGGTCACCGAAGCTGGAGCTGTCCAGCGTATTGATGACGTGGTATACTCTGAATTGCGCACTGAAATTGGAAAAGTAGACCTTTTCCAGCTGGTTTCAGAACTCCGTAAAGAAGTGATGACGAATGTTACCAGGAATGCCAGCCTCAAAGCAGAAGGATTTGGGGTGGAAATAATCGATGTGCGCATCAAACGTGCTGACCTTCCCAAACAAAACGAAGAGGCCGTATTCCAACGCATGAAAGCCGAACGCGAACGGCAGGCCAAACAGTACCGTTCGGAAGGGGAAGAAGAAGCAACCAAAATTCGGGCAGAAGCCGATAAAGAAAAAGCCTTAATTCTTGCCGAGGCTCGGAAACAAGCTCAAATTATCCGAGGAGAAGGAGAGGCCCGGGCACTCAAAATTTATGCTGAAACCTATGCCCAGGACCCGGAGTTCTTCTCGTTCTTGAGAACCTTAGAGCTCTACGAAAAATCCTTCTCTGAAGGGGATACGCTGGTCCTCACCCCCGAGTCCAGCGTCCTCCGTTATCTGAAAGGGATAGAACAGAAAACACCCTAACTTCCAAATTCCTCCATGGCTTTCTTCACCAGAGGAAGAAAGGTAAAAGCCGGTCCACCGCCCATGGCTATTCCTACCTGAGCTGCTTCCCAGACCTCCTCCAGAGCAGCACCATTTTTGAGTGCACCTCGCACATGGAGGATAATGCAGTGCTCACAGTGAATGGCAAGTCCTATCGCCAGAGCGATGAGTTCCTTCGTTTTCAGACTCAACGCTCCGTCCTGCATTACCTTGGCATAAAAGGAAGAATAATGTTCCACCGTGGAAGGAGAAGCACTCTTTACCTCTTTGATGCCCTGGCGATAATTTTCCCAAAATTCTTGTGGACCGATCATTTTTAAACCTCCTTGACATAGCTCAACCAGCTTTCATAGCCCGCTTCTTCACCCCGCACCACTCTGAAAAAGACTTCCTGTAGACGACGGGTGATTGCCCCAGGTTTTCCCGTTCCCACCATCCGCCCATCAATCTCTACGATGGGGGTAATTTCAGCCGCCGTTCCCGTAAAGAAAGCCTCATCAGCAAGATACAGATCATCACGAGTCACAAGCGTTTCTTGTACCTCAAGACCAAGATTCTTGGCAATCCGGATCACTGAATCTCGAGTAATACCGAGGAGTATGGAATACGGATGAGGGGTATAGAGGACACCATTCTTCACGTAAAAAATATTCTCTCCACTCCCCTCGGCAACAAAGCCGTTCACATCCAGAAGAATCGCTTCATCATATCCCAGCTCTTTGGCCTCTATCTTAGCCAGAGCGGAATTCAGGTAATTGGCACTGACTTTCGCCCGCGGCGAACTCGAATTGATATAATTCCGAGCGTATGAAGAGATTTTCGCCCGTACTCCCTCCCGGAGCGCTTTTTCTCCCATGTACGCTCCCCAGCACCAAACCGCAATCACAAAATCGACCTCACACCTGGTGGGGTCAACACCCATCTCCCCATACCCCCGAAAAGTCAGGGGTCGGATATAACACTCCTCAACCCTATTCGCTTGAATAACTGAAAGCGTTGCCTCCTTGACCTCTTTTTGCGTATAGGGAAGACACATCTTGATGATATGCGCCGAGTCAAAGAGCCTGCGAATATGTTCATCCAGGCGGAAAACAGCCGGTCCCTTGAGGGTTTTGTAACAACGAATCCCTTCAAAAACTGCTGTCCCATAATGCAAAGCATGTGTCAAAACATGTGTCTGTGCTTCCTGCCACCGCACCAGTTTTCCATTGACCCATATCCACTCCAGTTCCTGCATCGCTGTCCTCCCTTGCTCATTTTCCATAATTGTATTGGATTCCCCCAATTTTGGAAAGAACCGAAAGTCAAATTTATCGGCTCGAATTTTCTACTCATACCAAGACCCGTCTAAGGAAAACCTGTGCTATCGAGGTGGGGCTCTTTCCATCCTCCTCCATCGGTAGCCAGGGCAATAAGCCGTTCAACCTCAACGACATTGAAACCATGGTACATCAGCCCACTCCGGACATATTGCAACCACTCTTCTCCATTGGGGGGATTAAGACCCAGGACGCACCCATGGAAGTACACTTCACCAATCACTTCCACGAGCACCTTTTCTCCTTCTTCTCGATTCTTCCAGTACCGTTCCAGCGCAGCATGAAAACGCTCTTCGCAGGGAGCGGCAACCTTCCGCGGTTCCGGTTGTACCAGGTGATAGCTGTGACAAGGACACGGCCTATTGTACAGTTTTACGCTGTATCCTGCACAGCTGGCATGACATATGGGCAACCTTTCTCCTTTTTCGTTCACCCACCAGTCATGGGTACCGGGCTCCAACACCGTCTTACAGACACAGCATACTATGACTTCTTTCATAACCACTTCTCCCCACTACTCTTCAAAATGATCGACGAGGACCTGGCGCAGGGATGATGGTACTTCTGACCAAAAGGCCTCTTTCCATTTATGCCACCATATTTTGCGCCACCTTTCAATCTCCCGGTCCGTCATCACTTCGATTTTCCCTAAATCACAAGAAGACAAACATTTCAAAAGGAAGTAACAGTAAAATAATTCCTCAAACCCCGTATTCGGGATATTGCGAGCATTCTTCCCCAAGACCCTCTTTGGATCAATAAACTCTCGATAGAGGACCACGTCCTCTTGCTCATTCACCAGAGCACGGATAGCAATCTCGACCTCCTCATCAAGAAGTCTTTTGACAATTTCTTTCCAGGCCTCTTCGGCGTCTCTCTCAGTACTTTTACCATTCTCTTGCTTGGTGACCAACGTCGCTACTCCAAAGACCACTCCCGCTACGAGAAAAGCCAGGGTGGCTTCATGTACCAGCCACAAAACTCCCCCCAGGAACACACACAAAAGGCCCCAGAAAATGATACTGGTTTTTCTCTTTTTCGACGTTTTACTCAATCTTTCCTCTTCCTCCCAAGTAGATATTTTCGATACGGCTCAAAAGACCTGGTGTACAGTTCATAGACCCTGTTCTGGTCTTGCCGAAGCATGCCATACTGTACACACGACCTTCGCCCCACAGGCGGTAACATATCAACATAGTGTGGTCCAAGATAAGCAAAAACATCCTGGCGCATTTTCTCCCGAGCGTGGTAGAGCCACCCTATTGAGGTGCATTCCTTCACAATCTTTCTCAGAAAACGCTTTCCCAAAGAGACATCCGGATGATGGCGAACCAAATGCGCTACGAGTTCCTCCACCGATGAGCAAAAAATACCAGCGTCTTTACCACGCTGTTCGCAGAATATCTTGACGGGAATGCCCTTTTCGATACTCCCTACCATCCTTTCAAGATCCTCCCATAATTTGGACTGAAGATATGGCCTCCGCCAAACTTTCATCTGGGAAGATCGTTCCTTCCCAGAAGATTTGACTCCGCTTTCCCGATAGAGAGCCATTTCCTCAGCGCTCGGTGCATCCTTATAGATAACCTCGATATCATAATATCCGTCTTCAAACAACTCCAGGCTTTGGAGAACCTCTGCGTGACTTTTTGCCTCTGTATAGGCCATTCGGATCCGCTCAAAGGTCATTTTTTTCTTTCTCCGAACCATGCGCCTCTCAAGAGCCAAAGAGCGGAAAGGAAAACCTTTCACTCGCATTGCCCGCTCGTAAAAGAGCACTTCCTGTTTGAGGACCTTCTCAATGCTCTGTACCACCAGATCAAAGACTAACTTGAAAAGATCAGCCTCGGTACACTGCTCTTTTGGTAAAAGCCTCTTCCCCAGTTCCTCTCCATGATCCTTTATCAAGTGATGGATCAATTCCATCACCGCTTCCCAGTAATCCATTGCCCCGCGGAGCACGTAACAGTACTCCTCATTATCTTCTGCCCGGCTGGGAATCACTCCATAAAAAACCGCCTCATCCTCACTCACTCTTTTATCTCTTTTTGTGCTTTCCACTCGGCGATCATTGATGGTCACATACCATTTCCCCAACTTTTTTCCACAAATCAAACACCGCAACACCGCAGCCGTCTCGAGTTCTCTACGAATTTCTTTTCGATTAAGGACTTCTATGGTGATGGCCTTCATTTCCCGGAGCGATAAACAGTTGATACCATAGTTCCTCTTCATCCCTCTTTTCATTTCCTCTTTGATAACCGCTCCCAGCTTTTCCCATAGTCGTTTTTCCGCCATCTGGTTACAGAGGGTATTCACGTTGTACACAATCCTCTCCAGAGGATGGAGTAACTGGAAATAGACTCCGCTCTCTATCGCGCTTTCAAGGAGCAATTCGCTATCTGGAACCATGCACGTTCATTCATCACAGCTTTTCCCAGGGTTATAGACTTCTTCTCCAAAAAGTGGTGGCGATTGATGGGGGTCTACCTGAGCCCAATCATAGTCATCCGAACGAGGAAGCTCTCCTTCCTCTGTTCCCAAGGAAACCTGGTTGTTCCCGGGAATATGTCGCCCATATTGGTACCGTTGGTTGTACTCTTCGACAATTTCCTGTAACTCAAATCGATCCCACTCATTGAGGGGATAAAAGAACATTCGAGCTTCGTGGAAAAACCCTTCTTGACCTTGACCAAAATTGATTACGGTCACATTAATCAAGGGATCGTCACACATAACCCGGTCGACCCGCCCATCGCGGATAACAACCACCACATCAGAACCCTCCAGTCGGAAAACTTTCTTTTCGTTACTTTCCATCACCAGTCCCCCTATCTCTCCTCAATGAAGAGATTCTTTGAACATAAGTTTACTCATTTTCCAAAAAAAAACAAAGAAAAAAGGATAAAAAAGCAATTTTTAAGACCATTTTCAATCCAAATGCCCCAAGAAATCAGAAAGCTCGGAAAGACATCCGTTTCTGGTAACGGTTACGTAAAAAAATGGCCAGAGAGTTCAAAGTCAGAGTCAGAGCAAGAAGTACAATAATCCCTGCCGCAGCGTTGGCTTGAAATGCTTTTTGAGGGCGTGAAACCCAATTAAAAATTTGAATCGGGAGAGCCGTAAACGGAGAGGTAATACCCCGAGGAAGAAACGCAATATAGGTGAGAGCCCCCACCATGATTAGGGGAGCTGCTTCACCAATCGCTCGAGAAATGGTGAGAATAACCCCGGTAAGAATTCCCGGAAACGCCACCGGCAAAAGATGGTCTTTGATCACCTGCCAACGAGTCGCACCCAGCGCAAAGGCCGCTTCTCGAAGCGATGGGGGAACCGCCCGAATGCTTTCACGGGTAGTTACAATCACAATGGGTAACACAAGAAGAGCCAGAGTCAAAGCACCAGTAATGATAGTCCTTCCAAAACCAAGTGCCCGAGCAAAAAGCTCAAGACCCAGCATCCCATAGAGGATTGAAGGTACTCCGCTCAGGGTGGAGATGCTGACTTCAATGGTATTACTTAACCGGTTCTTTTCAGCGTATTCTTCAAGATAAATTCCAGTTCCTACCCCTATGGGAATGGCAAAAAGGACAGTAAGGAGCGTGACGTAAATACTCCCTACCAGGGCGGGGAAAATACCAGCCTGTTCCGCTTTACGAGAGGGATAACCGGTGAGGAACTTCCAACTCAATTGCGGAAGACCATCATGAAGGGTATCAATGAGCAGCACAAAGAGCGTTAAGAGCGATACCAAAAGGGCAAAAGCGGCCAGAACAAAGAAGATCCGCTCCTGCATTCTCTTCTTCGGAAGAGCGCCCCGCAATGGCAATTTTTCATTCTTTTTCATTGATAACGCTCCCGGAAACGTTCTCGAAGTCGACGCGCCAGGAGATTGAGGAAAAATGTTAAAAGGAAGAGCACCAGTCCCACCGCAAAAATAGTTTGATATTCAAGGCTTCCCGTAGGCGTATCACCCATACTGATTTGGGCAATGAAGGCAGTCATCGTTTCAATGGGTACCAAGGGGTTAAAAGTGAACTGGGGCATCTGGCCTGCAGCAATGGTGACCAGCATCGTTTCCCCAACCGCCCGAGACAAAGCCAGAACCAATGAAGCAGTAACACCTGAAAAGGCGGCCGGAAAAACAATTTGGGTTGCCACCTCAAATTTGGTAGCCCCCAAGGCATAACCACCTTCACGCAAACTGAGCGGAACGGCCTGCATGGCATCTTCGCTCAAAGAAGCGACCAGAGGTAAAATCATGATTCCCATGACGATTCCTGGAGAAAGAGCATTGAACCCTGCGATAGAGGGAATAAACCGTCGCAAAAGGGGAGTCACAAACAGGAGAGCAAAATAGCCATAAACTACCGTTGGAACACCTGCCAGGATCTCAAGAATTGGTTTTACCATCCGCCGCATCTGAGGCGAAGCATACTCACTCAAAAAAAGTGCGGTCAGAATCCCTAAAGGAGCGGCAACCAGAATCGCAATAACGGTAACAAGCACTGTACCCGTTAGAAGCGGCAGAATACCGAAATGTTTTTCATAAAAAAGAGGTGTCCACTTGGTGCTGGTCAGGAATTCCACAACGCTGACCTTACGAAAAAAACCGAACGCTTCAAAAACAAGGATAAAAATGATACCCAAAGTCGTAAAAATGGACACCAAACTAAAAACGAAAAGCAGCCTTTTAACAAAACTCTCCTGACGTTTCGCCCGTCTTAAAACGCCAATTTTCTCTATTCCAGACCCTATCCCCGGGACCGTCTGAGAAATCAGTCCCGGGGACGAAACTCCACGTTGTATTGCTTTTTTTGTTTCTTTCAGAGCTATTCTCCCTCTTTCCGTAAAATTTCCTCAATGGACACCCCAGGTGTAGCTCCCTTTCCACCAAAAACCGAACCGGTTTTTCTCTTTTCAAAACGTTTGCTGGCCAACTCATACGCTTTTTCCGGAAGTGGCACATACCCAACTTCCTCAGCCAACCTCGCAGCGTGCTTCAGATAGAATTCCACGAATCGAGCCACTTCATCCCGCTCAGCACTTTTCTTGTTCACGTAGATAAATAGCGGCCTTGCCAGGGGTCGATAGGTATTGTTAATCACGTTCTCCGGAAGCGGTTCTACAGGACCATTTCCGCTATCAATGGCCACGGCATTGAGTACATCCTGATTCTCAACATAGTACGCCACACCAAAGTACCCCAAAGCGTACTTGTCCTGGCTCACGCCCTGCACCAGAACATTATCATCTTCGCTGGCCACAAAGTCACCACGGCATTTACCGGCCTCACCCACGATCGCTTCTGTGAAGTACTCAAAGGTACCAGAATCCACCCCAGGACCAAAAAGGGTAATCTTCTCCTTGGGCCATTCTGGACGAATATCACTCCACATGGTCACCTTCGACTCGGGTTCCCAGAGTTTTTTCAGTTCTTCCACCGTCATGGATTTTGCCCAATCATTGTCCTTGTTGACCACCACAGCCAGGGCATCGAAAGCAACTGGAATCTCGATGTATTCAATACCATTCTGCTGCGCTGCTTCCATTTCTGAAGATTTAATGGGTCGTGACGCATTGCTAATGTCCGTCTCTCCACGAGTGAACTTTTTGAATCCACCACCGGTTCCAGAAATTCCCACTACAACCTTGACATTCGGATACGCTTTTTGAAATTCTTCAGCGACAGCTTCGCTGATAAGGTACACCGTGCTCGACCCATCGATTTGAACCAGTTTCTGAGCAAATCCTAAAGACGCTATACCGAGAACAAACACCAACACCATAATACCAACACCGAATCGCTTCATGCTCTCATTCCTCCTCAAAAGTATTATAAAGTACCTGGCTTTATTCTGTCACGAAGGGGTCAAACGATTTTTAACCAATGGTTAAAAAACTTTAACATTTCGTATTGCT
The DNA here is from genome assembly GCA_039638595.1 of Atribacterota bacterium. Classification (NCBI taxonomy): domain Bacteria; kingdom Pseudomonadati; phylum Atribacterota; class Atribacteria; order Atribacterales; family Candidatus Caldatribacteriaceae; genus Candidatus Profundicultor; species Candidatus Profundicultor thermophilus. The sequence continues at coordinate 4,964 of JBDIWM010000021.1, read as the reverse complement.
ATTCATTCTAAATAAATCCAAAAGGGGGTGTTCATAACCTTTACCCTCCCGCCGAATGAGCGCTTTTTTACCCGAACACCTTGTCGTAATCAAAAACGAAAAAAACAAGAAACATCCAGGTGAACCATAGAGCACAAACAAAGCACGATCTGAGAAAGGAAAATCCATTCAAAGTAAATAAATGTTCCAGAAAATACCAAAGCGGAAAGAAGCCATGGCAGGAAATGAGCAAGATGATTTGAAATGCAAAACGAAGACCAAACTACAGGGGGAGATAGAATAAAAGCCTGCAGGATGGAGGAAAAACCGACAAATGAAAAACCGTGGATTCCAACGAACCCTCATTGTTCAACTTTTTTCTTCAGAGACCCGAGCTCTCTGGCCCCCTTAGGAACATCAGGGTTTTACCCCTTCAGTTCGTTGAACCTTCCGATTCCTCAGAATCCACGGTTTCCTGCACCACAGGTCCCAGCAAACCTTCTTCCTTTATCTCACCAAGCTGATTAGAATTTCTCCACTTCAACCTGGTGCTTCAGAGTGAACTTTCTTCTTCCCTTTCAGGAAGAACCGAGAGTTTTCTCTTTCAAGATACCTCTCTTCTTCGTTTCACTCTCCGAATTCCAGTTTCCCAGAACCCGTGGTAAGTATAGAATACAAGAAGGAGAAAAAATTGTCAAGGGGGTATTAAGGAAATTTTAAAAAATTTTTAGAGACGACGTCCCCATACCCCATATCGACACACCCTTCTAACGAATTGTGTCTCCTTTTGCGCCTCATGTTCGAGTTTGGTATTCCCTACTCAGCAAAAGTAAAAGCAATGAGTAGCTCAATCAGATTGACAACTTGAAAAACTTCATGGAATGATTAAAACACCAGGGTATAATAGAGAAAAAGAGGAAGAAAAAGTGCAAGAGTTTTTCCAGACAACACAGGGCATTTTCACCATCCTCATCATTCTTGGGATTGGCTATTGCTTAAGTCGTTTCGGATGGATCAAAAAGGCAGAATCCGAGTTTTTAACCCGTTTCGTGGTGTATATCACGCTCCCTCCATATATGGTGGTGAACATCACCACGAACTTTACCAGAGATAGCTTGCTCAGTCTGGTAAAAGCCATCCCGGTCCCTTTTTTGTCAATGTTTTTATCGTACCTCCTTGCCACAGTCCTGGGGCGTTATCTCAAGATCCCTACAAGTCGCCGAGGAGTTTTCTTGGTTGCTTTCTCTTTTTCCAACACCATCTTTGTTGGACTTCCTGTATGTCAGATTCTTTTTGGGGAAAGCGTTACGCCGTTCATCTTACTGTACTACATGGTGAACACTACCTTCTTCTGGACCCTTGGCGCCTTAAGTATTGCCTCTTCAGGAAATATATATGATGATGAACGCTTTTCCCTGGGTAAAACTATAAAGCGGCTCTGTAACCCTCCGTTTGTGGCTTTCTTTATAGGATTGGTGCTCGTCCTTTTCGAGTGTCCTCTTCCCCAAATTATTTTTACCACTGGAATGAAAATTGGAAACATCACCACACCTTTATCGCTTCTCTGTGTTGGTACCACCGTGGACTTTAAGAAAATCCGGCTTACAAAAGATTTGATACTGGTCCTTCTGGGAAGGTTTATTATCTCCCCTTTGTTTGTACTCCTTGTGGCGGAGTTGTTCCCGCCTCCCGCGCTGGTAAAGGAAGTCTTCGTGGTGATGTCAGCCATGCCGGTTATGATGCAAGCGTCAATTCTTGCCCGCTTCTACCGAGCTGACTATGAGTACGCTACCAGCATGATCGCCGCATCAACCGCCCTCAGCGCACTGATTATTCCCCTGCTCAAAATGGGAATACAACGTCTATAATAAACATTGGGCTTTCAAAAAGTATCCCACCTACGCTTTGGCCATTCTTTTCTGTCTTTCTAACCGGCGACGATACTGGTACGAAGTGCTGAGATAGTTAATGACCATAACTAAAATAAGTAAAAAACCCCAAATGAATTCTTTAAAGAAATTGCTGAATCGGAGCATATTGAATCCACTGGAAAGAAACTGTAAGGAGAGAATGGCCAGTATCAACCCCGAAACCGTGCCAAAGCCCCCGCTTGGGTTCACACCCCCCAGAATGGACACCAGAACCGCCTGCAAAACATAGGAAGTACCGTAATCGGCCTTAGCAGAATTCGTGCGGGCAATGACTATGACACCAGTTAAACCTGCTAGAAATCCGGATATTAAATAGGTACGCATCAGGACCAGAGTGTTATTAATGCCAGAAAAACGAGCCGCTGTGGCGTTGGTTCCCAACATAAAGACGTGAAGGCCAAAAGCGGTTTTATTGAGAATCACCGTAAAGATGGCAGCCACGATCACGAACAAAATAAGCGGGATTGGAAAAATCCATAAAACTCCGTTACCGATAAAGAGGAATTGTTCCGGATATCCCAACACTGCGTATCCCTTGGTGATTACGATGGCAATACCCATATAAAGCTGCATGGTCCCGAGGGTTGCGAGGATCGGAGGAATTCCCGCTTTAGATACCAGAAAACCATTGAAAAGACCACAGAGCACGCCAATCCCCAGAGCAATCAGGATGGCCCCAAAGATGGCAACCCCAACTGGACCTTCACTTCCAGCAGGCACCATACTGATCAAAAACTTCGCAGCAAGAATTCCAGCTAGGTTTGCTGTCCCCACTACTGAGAGGTCAATCCCTCCGGTTAACATGGTCAACATCATGGCAATCGATAACACCCCGAGTTCGGGAAACTGATACGACATGGAGCGAAAGTTACGCAAGGTTAAAAAGGTATGAGGACGTAATAAACCCATAATCAGGAAAACCGCTATCGTAATCAACAATAAACGCCAGAGGTTACTATCCATCCTGGCTGATAACGACTTTATCCCAGGATTTGAGAGCTTTTGAGAACGAGTCAGTGAATTCATCACCATGGTATCGTCTCCTTACCTTCATTCAATCTCTACAAGGCTTATTCGACCAGTGCGTTTACTCTGAAACGCAGTAATACTGGTACCGATGAGAATAATGATGCCAATGACCGCACTCTGCCAGTAGGACGGAACACCCATCATGATGAGACTATTATTCATGATGACCACCAGGAACACTCCCAGAATAGAACCCAGAACCGTTCCATGTCCACCGGTAATGCGAGCACCACCGAGAACCACAGCAGCAATAACCGAGAGTTCTGTACCCACCAGATCAAAGGGGCTGGCTGTCCGAATTAACGAAGCATGAACAACGCCAGCAATGCCAGCCAGAAAACCCACATAACAGTAAATAAAAAACTGAATGACGCTCACATTAAGACCAGCACGTTCAGCAGCAACCCGATCTCCACCAAGGGCATAAATCCCCCGCCCCAACATGGTATATTTCAGAATAAACCAGGTTATTGGGACAACAATCGCCAGTACAAAAATCGACACTGACAAACCGTTGGTTCCTCCGATTGCCGTGGTTACCGGAAAAAGTTCCATGCGGGAAAAACGTACCATACCCGGTGGTAAAACACTAATGATTTTTGTTCCGATAAAAGCCAGCATGAATCCACGAAACATGTTCGATGTACCAAGTGTAACAATCAACGTTGGAAGCTTAAAAGAAGAAATGAGCAAGGCGTTAATCATTCCCAGAAGAATTCCCAAAGCACCAGACATTGCAAAGGCAAGGAGAACCGAACCTTCAAAACCAATTCCTTTGAGATAACGAGTGGTCACATACATGCAAAAAGCGGCGATGGCGGTAAAGGAAATATCAATACCTCCTGAAACGAGGACCATCAAAACCCCAATTCCAAAAATTCCCATTACCACACTGGAGCGCAACATGTCGTACAAAGTCGCTCGGGTAAAGAAATTGGGATTGATAACACCAAAGACCATTACAAGACCCAGAATAATAAAAGCGACAAATACCTCATGCTTCTCCAAGAGCTTATTCATAGCATCCTCATTCTCCTTTTGCCCGCAATCTCACTTTGCAGTCACCTTTTCTGGCTTTTGGGCCATAGCACCAGCTCCAATCATCTTACTGGTCAACTCTTCCTCAGTAATCTGATCCCCAATGAATTCCTCTACAATTCGTCCTTTTTTCATCAAAAAGACACGGTTACAATTCTGGACAACTTCCGGTATATCGTCAGAAATAATAATAACACCCATGCCCTGTTGAGCCAGGGAACGGATGATTTTGTGAATTTCAGCCTTGGAGCCAATATCAACACCCACGGTAGGACCATTCAGCACCAGAAGCTTAGGCATCGTCGCCAACCACTTTGCCAACACCACCCGCTGTTGATTTCCTCCCGAAAGGCTTCTTACCGGTAGAAGTGGCGATGGTGTCACAATTTTAAGGTCCTCAACCCAGCGTTTAATTTGTGCATTTTTCTGTACCGGATCCACAAGTCCCATTTTCCTCAACAAACGGTAGATCACGCTGACTATGATGTTATTGCCAATCGATTGGGGCAAAAACAAACCCTCAGTTAGGCGGTCTTCCGGAACATAGCCAATTCCATGTCGGACAGCATCCTGAACGTTTCGAATCCGAACTTTTTTTCCTTCTAAATAAATTTGTCCCCCGGTTGCTGGTTTCAACCCAAACAGGGCCATAGCCAATTCTGTGCGCCCGGAACCCAGCAAACCAGTGATGCCAACAATTTCCCCAGGATAAACTGCAAACGAAACGTCAACGAAACTTCCCCGACAACTCAGGTTTTCAACACGCAACAACGGTTCTTTGCCATCCAAATTACCAGCATACTGGTAACGACTCTCTTCTATCTCCCGACCGGTCATATAAAAAACCAGCTTATTGCGATCGAAATTGGACCGATCACCGTCAGCAACATTTTCTCCATTACGGAGAATAGTCACTTTTTCAGAAATTTCCAGCACTTCATCGAGTTTATGACTCACAAAAAGGATAGAGATCCCTTCCTGCTGCAA